>DVNP01000330.1 GCA_018714285.1 Candidatus Caccomorpha excrementavium
TTCTTTAAAGCCTCAAGCGCAGGCGGAGCATCTTCTATCTGCTCCCATTCCTGCATCAGCCGGGCGCAGGAATTCTCCTTCTCCTGCCCTGCAAACCGGAGATGTTCCAGAGCCTCTTTCGATTACCGGGCCTCCTGCGATGCCTGACGGAAAATCCGCAGGCTCTCCTCATAATTCTGCTTTCTAATAAGCCGCTCCTCCAGCCTGTGCCCCAGCTCGATTCCTTCTTTCTCCGCTTCCGACAGCCCGGCCATCTCGTTCTGACATACTGCAAGACGTCCGGCTATCCCCTCCTGTTCCTGCTTCAGAGCTTCAAACTGCTCCTGCGCATCCGCAATCTTAGTATTTAGCTCTTCCCATCTTGCCTTCGTATCCTCAATCTCCACCTTTTGCTGTCTCAGCTGCTCCATACGATTCTCAAGCCCGGACAGTTCTTTGTTATATCCCTGCAGTTCTTCCATCCGGCGTCCGGAAACTTCCATGCAGTTTCTGATTCTTTCCATTGCCGCCTGACTCTGATTTCGCTTCTCTTCCTGTATACTCTCCTCGGTATTATACCGTTTCCATTTCTCTAAAAGCTCTTCTATTCGGTTTCTCTCCTGATCATTCTTTTCTTTTTTGTAGAGCAGCTCCTTTTTTTCCTCTCCTGCCGTTCTCAGAGAATTCACAAGCTTCTGATTACCGGCAATTTCTTCTGACAGTCCTTCACACAGACTCTTTGTCTCACTGATATGCTCCCGGTTCTTCCTAAGCTTCTCTGTCTGATCCTCCAATTCATGCTCCCGCTCAAAAAGCGTATCATACAGTTTCAGATTTTCCTTTAATTCCTGAATCTGCCCGGCAAGCGCTTCCAGCTCCTTTGCGGCCTGTGTCTTCTCTTCCAAATCAGCCCTGGCAGCCGTCAGCTCCGGAAGCAGCTCTTCCATCATCTGCTCCTGCTTAAGCAGCTGCTCTTTCATCTGCCTGATTCCCGCCGCCCTGCCGAGCAGCTGATTCATCGTCTGAAGTCTGTTCTTCAGCAATTCTCCCCGCTCTTTTAAATCCCGATACAGCTTCTCATCCTTCTCCATCAGAAGCTTCAGAATCTCCAGGCCGCGGCCGATTTTCCCTTCGAACCGGATCTTCTTCAATTCCCCCAGTTCCTCCTCAAGCGCAGGATCTCCCTCGCAGACAATTTCTCCGAGATACTGGCTGATGCTCCGGCGAAGCTCCTCATATTCTCTTCCGCTGCTTCTCACAGCCTCCTTCAGACGATTCTGGATCTCCTGATAGATCTGTGTATGGAATATCTTTCGGAATATTTCCCCTCGTTCTGCGGTTCCCGCAAGCAGAAGCTTCTGAAAATCCCCCTGCGCAATCATGGCAATTCTGGTAAACTGCTGATAATCCAGCCCGATTAATTCCGTAACGGCCCGCGTCACCTCCTTTGACCGGGTAACCGGCAGCCGTCCATCCGGATAGAGCAACTCCGCTTCCGCTCTCTGCAGGGTCACTCCGGTTCCGCGTCCCTTCGGCCTGTAATATTCCGGACTGCGCGTTACCGTATACAGCTTGTCCTGACACAGAAAATCCAGCTTCACATAAGTAGGAGTCCCGTCCTTCGCATATTTGCTGCGAAACATTCCGGCCTCGCGCACCGTTCCGCTTGCCTCTCCGTACAAAGCAAATGTAATCGCGTCAAATATCGTTGTCTTGCCCGCTCCCGTATCTCCTGTAATCAGATACAACCCCTTTCTTCCCAGCTTTTCAAAATCAACCTCAGCCGTTCCGGCATATGGCCCGAACGCGCTGATTATTAACTTACACGGTCTCATCCTGTTCCCCCTCCTGTATATCCCGTATCAGCTTCTGCAGGAACCGCTTCTGCTCGCTGCTTACCGGCTGGTTATTCTGCAGCTCATAAAACTCCTCGAACAGCTCCTGCGCTGATTTTTCTTTCCGCTCTTCTGCTCCTGTTATCTCCCTGCTCTCCCTTGTCCTTTTGTTATCATACTCCAGACGCATCAAATTATGATAAATTGCTCGAAGCTTCTGCATTCCATCCGGAATATCCTCCTCGTCTGTAAGCGTAATCTGAATATAATCTCTGGTATTCGTCCCTTCATAAAACGCCTTTGCCGTCACCTCCAGATATGTCCCCTTAATCTTCCTCATATCCCGAAGCGGCACAAGCGGAATCGTCCGAATCTCTACTTCCCCCTTTTCCTTAAGTTCCGCCACGGTTACAGACTTTTCCTGATCTGCCTCTGAAAATGAATATTTCAACGGCGTACCGCAGTACCGCACCGTCTCTTTCCCCACGCTTTGTGGACTGTGAATATGTCCAAGCGCAACATAATCAAACGCATCGAACAAAGAGACATCGATTTGATCGATTCCTCCGACCGATATTTCTTCCGATTCACACCGGGAAGCGCCTGTCACAAACTGATGAGCCGCCAGTATATTCCGATGTGACGTTTCCAGCTCCACATGCTTAAGCGCGATCCGGACTGCGTCCTGATAACTCTCCGTCTCCTCTTCAGGAAATACATGACGAACTATTGACGGCCTGATAAAAGGGAGTAAATAAATATCCACTCCGCCATATTCATCACAGAACTCAACCTTTTGAAGTGTCCCGTCATATACATGAGAAAAATAAATTCCTGTCTCTTTCATCAGCCGCGCACCGAAGGAAAGGCGCTGCGCCGAATCATGATTTCCGCTGATCATCAATCCCGGAATCTTCATTTCCGCCAGTCTGGTAAGAAACTCATCAAATATCTGAACCGCTTCTGCGGAAGGAACCGGCTTATCGTAAATATCCCCTGCCACGATCACGCAATCCGGCTGTTCTTTTTCTATCACAGCCAATATCTGGCTGAGAATATAACTCTGATCTTCAAGCATAGAAAATTCATTGACCCGTTTTCCGATATGGAGATCCGAAAGATGTATCAGCTTCATAACCCTTATCCTTTCTTTTGAAAAACTCTCTTAAATAAAAAAACAAGCACCCTGCGGTACTTGCCTCTTCATTCCTTCTTCTTATCCATTAAAAATTCACATTGAATAAACTCCATGCCATCCTTCGCAATCAACCTTCCCAAACCCTTCAGGTCAAGCCCTCGGCCTATTAGTATTCCCTCGCTCCACGCGTTGCCGCGCTTCCACTCAGAACCTATCTACCTTGTCGTCTTCAAGGGGC
>DVNP01000331.1 GCA_018714285.1 Candidatus Caccomorpha excrementavium
CGAGCCGGGAACTGCGCATGACTTTGAGAATGAGCCGCTGAAGCTTTTTGTGGAGGACGGCTATATCGGGGCAAAAGGAACTACCCTGGGCGGGGATGACGGAATCGCGATCGCCATGGGAATGGCTTTGATGGCTGATGATACGATTTCCCATCCGGCGCTTGAGCTTGTTATTACAACGGATGAGGAGACCGGCATGGACGGAGCGAAGAATCTGGATGCTTCGCTGCTGAAGGGAAAATATATGCTGAATCTGGATTCCGAGGAAGAAGGAACCGTTCTGGCAGGCTGCGCGGGAGGGCTCGGAGCAGAGATTATCCTGCCTATTAAAAAAGAAAGCGCGGGAGGACACAAGGTCTGCGTAACGGTATCCGGCCTTCAGGGAGGCCATTCCGGATCCGAGATTAACAGAAACCGGACCAATGCTGTGCTGCTGCTTGCCAGATATCTGTTCGAAGTAAGGGAAACGGCAGAGTATGCGGTGATCTCCATGTCCGGCGGAGAGAAGAGCAACGCGATTCCTTCCTTCGCGCAGGCGGAGATTGTTGTGGATTCGTCGGAACGGGAAGAATTTAAGGCTGCGACGAAAGCGCTGCTTGAGAAGTACAGGAAGGAGCTTGCAGTATCCGAACCGGAGGTCAGCATTCAGCTTGAGGAACAGGGAGAGGGCAAGTATGAGATTATGCATCCGACGTCGTTTGAGAAGCTGTTATTCCTGCTGATTAACGCTCCGAACGGAGTTCAGGCCATGAGCGCGTCGCTGCCGGGGCTGGTAGAGAGCTCGTTAAATCTCGGAATCTTCAGCGCGAAAGAAGAGAGCGCGCATTTTCGCTACTCCGTCCGCAGCTCTGTCGGCAGTTATAAGTATTATATCAGGGACAGGCTGGCATACCTGGCCGAATTTATGGGCGCCGAGTTCGTTTCGGGCGCCGAATATCCGGCATGGGAATACAGGCCGGATTCTCCGCTTCGTGACCTGTTTATCCGTGTCTTCCGGGAGGATTACGGATATGAGCCGAAGGTGGAGGCCATTCACGCGGGGCTGGAGTGCGGGCTGATTTGCGAGAAGATCCCGGATATTGATATTGTTTCGTTAGGACCGGATATGCGCGCGATCCATACGCCGAGGGAGAGGCTTGGAATTGAATCGTCCGTCCGGGTCTACAGGTTCATAGAGCATCTTCTTGCAGAGATGAAGTAAAGGAACAGAGGAGAGAATCATACCTTAAGGATTTCGCAAGATTTTTCGCTATATTTTGACACAAATTCCTGTTAGCATGAGAGGAGGAATCAACAAAACATCAACAAGGAGACATGCTATGAATGATAAGATACATTCTTCGGATCCTAAGGATCCTTCCCGGCAGGGTAATTCTGCAGATCCCTTCGATGCGCAGGACGGCAGGGAGGCTTATGAGGACGAGTTCGCGGATGAGTTTATGAAAAGCGTCCGCGAGGATCTCGGCCGTCAGGTAGAGGAAGAGATTGAGGAAGAAGCTGCCGCGGAATATGACGGACAGGAGCAGATATCATTAGAGGAGACGGAAGGGATGGGCCACAAAAGAAAACGCAGGAGAAAAAAGTACAAAGCTTTGAAGATAGTCTGCGGAGTTCTCGGCGTTCTGATGCTTGCGCTGATATTTCTGGTAGGAACGCCGCCCGGAAGAAGGCTTCTGATTCGTATGGCGGTTACGTATATAGACAGCAATATCGGAAGGGAAGAGGTTCCGGTTACGGACGAGAACGGAGAAGCGGTGACGGATGCGGACGGCAATGTTATCATGGAGGAGGAGCGTCCGAATACCCATGAAAGTCCGGCGGATGCGAGAAGCGAGGATTATGTTACGAACATCATGCTGGTCGGAATCGAGTCCGTCCTTCCGGGAAGCCGGGCAGATACGATTATGATCGCCTCGCTTGATACCAGAGAGGATAAGATCAAGCTGACCTCGATCCTGAGGGATACTTATGTGAACATTCCGGGATACGGTATGTCAAAGATTAATGCGGCATACGGAAGAGGCGGGATTACTTCCATGTATGAGACAATTGAGTCCAATTTCAAGATTCGGCTCGACGGTTATGTGATGGTTAACTTTGAAGGGCTGGAAGCGATTGTGGACGCGCTCGGAGGGGTATCCATTGAGCTGACCGCAGAGGAAGCGCGCTACCTGAATACCACGAATTACATCTCCAATCCGGAATACCGGAATGTGAAGGAGGGCGTGAATCTGCTGAACGGCAACCAGGTGGTCGGTTACTGCCGTGTCAGGAAGGTTGCGACGGTCGGGGGAGCGAATAATGATTTCGGGCGTACCCTTCGTCAGAGACGGGTGCTGACCGCTATCTTTGAGGGCTATAAGTCAAAGGGAATCGGAGAGCTTCTCGGACTGATGAACACGCTGCTTCCGTATGTTACGACGGATCTGACCGCAAAGCAGATGGAGAATCTTCTTGTCGATTTTATTGAAGAGCAGATCACGGAGATAGAATCCTTAAGAATTCCGGCAGAGGGAGCATACGTGGGACGGACGGTCGAGGGAGCCGGTTCCGTGCTGGATCCGGATCTGGAGGCCAATATCCAGATCATGTATGAATTCATCTTCGGCGATGAAAGTGAAGAGGAAGAGACAACCGCAGCCGAATAGACGCAGATGTAAAATTAATGCAAATATCCGGTATGCATATGCTGAAAAGTGTGTTATAATGAAAAAAACCCGGGCGGCCCGAAGGGAATTGACTTCCGGCACCCGGGTTTTTATGTTGTATTTTACATATGCGATATGAGGTGTAGCTGCATGGATAATGATAAGCTGAATGAGAACGGGGAATATGATCCGTCAAAAGATGAAGAATTCTATAAGAACCTGACTAAGGCGTTTTCCGAGAATGATGAGGAAGATGAGGATATTAATCTGGATATCAATACGGATGAAGAATTTCAGTGGATTGATATTGACGCCGCCGCGGGGAAGGAAGAATCCGGGGAACAGGCCGGTCCGGCGGACAGTGAGGATTTTGAAGAGGAGCTGTTTGCCAATGCAATGAAGGAAGCGATGAACGCGCTTGAGGAGACTGCGGACGGAGGAGAGAAGGCAGAGAACAGGGATACGGAGATTTATCTGGAACCGGCTGATGAAGACGGGGCAGAGACGGCATACGGGGAGAGCGCATCCGCAAAGGAGTTCTATCCGGAGGATAAGACCGCTTATGCGGGCAATCCGGACCGGGATGAGGAACAGATTCGCAGAGAAGAGGATGATATGCTTGCCAGCATTAATGCCTCTCTGGCTTCGCAGATCTCTCTTGAGTTAAAGGAGGAGCCAAAAGAGCCGTCAGAGAAGAATAATAAAAAGAATAAGAAGCTGCGAAAGATTTTAATTCCCGTTGTCAGCGTGCTGCTCGTTCTGTGCTGCTGTTTTGCCCTGCTGCTCGGAACCTCCGGAGGGCGGAGGCTTCTTGTCACGCTGGCAAGTGAATATGCATACAGCCGGATTAATAAGGATCCGGGAGGGCCGGTTGAGACCGGCGAGATGATTGACGACGTAGAGGAGGAGACAGAGGACGCAGGTCCGACTCCGACCGACATTCCCGAAGAAGAGATTGATCTGGATGCCTATGACGGAACGGCGAGGCATGAGGAGAACGTAATTAATATCCTTCTGCTCGGGGAGGAGGCAATCGGATCGGGTACCGGAAGAGGGCGTACGGATCTGATGATGATTGCGACCATGAATCTGGAGAATGGAACCATCAAGCTTACTTCTTTGATGCGCGATATGCTGGTGGCGATTCCGGGATATCAGGACAATAAGTTGAATGCCGCTTACGGCGCAGGCGGAGTACCGCTGCTGTACGATACGATTGAACTGAATTTTGATATCCATATGGACGGATACATTCTCGTGAATTTTGAGTCCTTTGAGCATATTATTGATTCCCTGGGTGGGGTTGAAATTACGCTGACCAGAGAAGAGTCGGCATATCTGAACCGGACGAATTATATTTCCAATCCCGCATACCGGACGACGGTTCCGGGAACGCAGATTCTGAACGGCAATCAGGCGCTTGGATACTGCCGGGTCCGCTACGTGCCGACAGGAGAGAATGAACGGGACGATTACGGAAGGACGTCAAGGCACAGAACGGTGCTGAACGCGATTTTTGATAAGTATAAGACCAAGAGTCTGCTTGAGCTTGCGCTTATCATGAACGATATTCTGCCGATGCTGACGACGGATCTGTCGAGGGAGGACTTTACGACCTATCTGAATGAATTCGTATCCATTCATACGCTGGAGATGGAAGAATTCCGGCTTCCGGTGGAGGGGGCTTATGAAGGAGGCAGGGTGCGCGGAATGTCCGTGCTGATTCCGGATCTGCAGAAGAACGTGGAAGCGCTTCACGAATTTATATTCGGAGATTACGAAGGATAGTGGCATAACGGCATTCCGTGTCGGCTCTCAGGCATGGAATGCTGTTTTTGAGTAAATGATGCCGTTGTTGCGAATGTGGTAATGTCAGGAATGAAGTATATGTCCGCGCTGCACCCGCATACCTGATATGCGGAAAAGCGGCGCAGAAATGAGGAAACTATGGAAATACAGCTCTGGAGAGAGATTCTTGCTCCTTATGAACTTGCGGTAAACGAGCTGGTTGTTAAATTTAATCATATTATTAAGGAACACCGAAGAGCCGGAATCTATTCTCCGATTGAAGAGGTGAACTGAAGGCTTAAGACGATATCCAGCATACTGGAGAAGGCTCAGAAAAAAAGAATTCCTCTGGATAAAATTGAGGAATATATTGAGGACATCGCGGGAATCCGTATTATATGCCAGTTCGTGGAGGATATCTATAAGGTGGCGGATATGATCAGGCACCGTTCTGATATGCGTGTGAAGAGCGAGAAGGATTATATTACTAATCAGAAGGCGAGCGGTTACCGCAGCTATCATATGATTATCTGCTATACTGTAGAGACTATGAAGGGGACAAGGGAGATTCACGCGGAGATTCAAATCCGAACGCTTGCCATGAATTTCTGGGCCACGATTGAGCATTCCCTTCAGTATAAGTACAAGAAAAACATGCCCGAGA
>DVNP01000041.1 GCA_018714285.1 Candidatus Caccomorpha excrementavium
CTCACGGCGGTTGATATCAAGCGGGAAATACATAAGATTCTGGTTGCTTTCAGACATGACGGCCTCCTTTGAGTAGCGTTTGATTTGGCGTTTTTATTATAGAACTGCGCCCGAATGTTATAGAATCAGAGACATCCGGAGGTTATAGTAATGAAAAAGTCTTGTTACGGGAGAGGATTATGTCAACACTTTTATTGCTTGTTATTTATGCAGCCTTCATTGGTCTTGGAATTCCGGATTCGCTCTTTGGTACGGCATGGCCGGCGATTCATGAGGAACTGAACGTCATGGTTTCCCTGGCAGGTTGCGTATCCGTTCTGATATCAGGAGGAACGATTGTGTCAAGTCTGCTCAGTTCGAAGCTGATCGGGCGATTCGGTACAGGAAGGGTAACAGCCGTAAGTACATCGCTGACCGCGGCGGCTTTGCTTGGGTTCTCCCTGTCGGAAAATCTGCTGCAGATCATGTTTGTCGCCGTTTTGCTTGGCCTTGGCGCAGGAGCGGTGGATACCGCGCTGAATTATTATGTGGCGTTGTATTATAAGGCAAAGCACATGAATTTTCTTCATTGTTTTTATGGAATCGGCGTCAGCTTAAGCCCGTATCTGATGTCATATGCTCTGTCGGGGAATACCGCCGCAGGATGGGCAGACTGGCGGAGCGGATACCGTATGGTGTTCTGGATTCAGCTTGTGATTGCGCTGATTACAATTTTTGCGCTTCCTCTCTGGAACCGGGCGGGACATGAAGCGCCTGTTTCCAGAGAGTTCGGGAAACCGGATGCTTCCGGTAAGGCCTGCCGTGCCTTAGGAGACTCGGACAGGCTTCCTGTCCGGGAGAGCGCTGGAAGAATTCGGGTCTGGAAGATTCCCGGCGTACGGGTTGTATGGCTGGTATTCATCGGCTCCTGTGCGCTTGAATATACCTGTGGAAGCTGGGGGAGCACCTTCCTGGTACAGGTAAAGGAAATGTCCGCGGGCGCGGCAGCGGAAATTGTAACTCTTTATTACGCAGGAATGGCGGCCGGGCGGTTCCTGTCCGGACTTTTGCCGGCAAAATTATCCGGATGGAGGCTGATACGCATCGGACAGGGGATTATCCTGATTGCCCTTCTACTGTTGATTTTGCCGCTTCCCGATGCTGCCGCGGGGATCGGAATGTTCTGTGTCGGGCTGGGCAACGGTCCGATTTTCCCGAACCTGCTTCATCTTACGCCTGTTCATTTCGGAAAGGAGCGGTCCGGAGAGGTTATGGGGACGCAGATGGCAGCTTCGTATCTGGGAATTATGCTGATGCCGCCGGTATTTGGACTGCTGGCCCAGAATATCTGGGCAGAGCTGTTTCCGTACTATCTGCTTGCCCTGCTTGCCTTAATGACAATCGCGGGGCTTTGGATGTCAAGGCTTACCCGTCGTTCCTCGGGAACCGTTTCATAAGGGCGGCGTTATAGCCGGTCGAATCCGAAGCAGGGATGGAGGGCTCGCCAGAAGCATTTCTGAAATGACAGGCTGCGAGCGTCTGATAACAGCGTTCGATTTCTTCGGCATCCGTTCTGCCGTAATTTCTGATATCCGCAAGCTTTGTCTGCGCGAGCTCATTCAGCCGGTCGATAATCTGCCGGGCTGTTAAGGTATCCTGACTGGCCGCTCTGGTTCCGAACAGGTCAATATATAAGTCGTTGACCAGGCTTTCGATGTCGGCGCCGACGAAGAAGTTTTGTGTCTGGGCAGCGGCAGACAGTACATTATCTACGGCGGCGGACAGCTCGGCCCCGAGATCGCCTTCTTCAAAGAGCCTTCTGCGGCTGGCGGTGTATTTTAAATGAATATCAAATATGTTCCGGCATTCGTCCGCAGTCGGAAGATAGCAGCAGAACTTTTCGTCGAACCGCCCCTTGCGTTTGAATTCCGGAGGCAGGGCGGATACATCGTTTGCTGTCGCGATAACATAGCAGGCGCAGGTCTTTTCCTGCATCCATGTGAGAAATGAGCTGAACACCCTCTTAAAGGTGTCGTTTTCGGAATTGCGTCCGGCTCCGGCAAAGGATTTTTCCAGTTCGTCAATCCAGAGAACGCAGGGAGACATTGCTTCGGCAAGTTTGAGCGCCTTCCACAGATTCTCTTCGGATTCTCCGACATATTTTCCCATCAGCCTTCCGACATCAAGCTTGATTAACGGCCGGCGGAAGATGCTACCGGCCAGCTTGGCAAGCAGTGATTTTCCGGTGCCCGGAATACCGGAGATCAGGATGCCTTTAGGAAGCAGAATCCCGTTTTTCTCTGCCGAAGAGATATCCTCATAGATTCTGGCTCTGGAACGCAGATATTCCAGAGCGCCGGCCATTCCGCCGATTTTATTTTCGGGCATGGGTTCAATCCATTCAAGAAGGCCGGCCTTCTTCGCCAGCTGCTTCTTCTCGGCAGCTGCAATTTCACGGATTACGCGGCCGCGTTCATACATAGGGTGGTTACTCTTCAGATAGGCCCGCTCCAGAATCCGGTCCACATCAATCCGGTTCAGTCCACGGAATGTATTTAGAAGCGTATCCGTGCTTTCTTTCAATTCGCCTATGGTGTCCTTGTGCCGTTCTCTGGCGGCCCAGATCAGCGCACGCAGTGTCTCGTCGTCCGGTAGGACCGGATCGAACACCTGGGTGTACGCTTCCAGCGCTCCGGGCAGATGAGCGGTGTTAGACGCGCTCATCAGAATGAAAAGAGCAGGACCGTCCTTGGGCCGGCCTGCGCTGATACTGCCGAGCCGGCTTAAGACCGATACTGCGGCGAGCGCGCCGGCATCCTGCCGGGAAGCTCTGGCAAAAAGCTGATCCGCTTCACGCAGAATCAGAAGAATCGGCCGGTTTTGATTGGACAGGCAGGCCAGCTGTTCGATTGCCATTGCGGTATAATAAGGACTTTTACTGTCGTAGTCCTTCAGCGCGGAATCGGCAAAAAGCCTGCGCTGCATGGGATATAAGGAAAGTCCTGCGTGCGGGCGGTAACAGGTCACTTTTGGCGCCCAGGTCATTAAGCCGTCCGATTCGATTCTCCCGCAGGTAAGCTCTACGATATGATTCTTAAAGTAGAGTCTGTCATACATGGCGGAAACTACATCATCGACATCTTCTTCATAATTTGTTTTTAATATAAACAGACTGATGCCGGAACGATAGAGAGAGAACATTTCCCGGCACAGCTGTGTCAATGAATCCATGGCCATATTGCAAGTCTCCTTTCTTACTGACGGGCCACAGGATTTCCTGAGGTGTCAATATAGGTGTGAACTCCATCTTTAATTATAAGAGCAGTCCCGTCCTCTGCAAAATTGTATACCGTTCCGGTCAGAGTACAGGGAATTACGAATTTCCCTTCCATATCGACAAATCCGTAGCAGCGGCCGTCGTCACAGACGCGCAGCAGGCCCTTTGACCAGGAGGCTCCGTCCGTGGAATAGCACTTTCCGGATAAATCATAAAAATGCTGATAGGCTTCGGTGTCGAACCAGTTCTTTCTGCGGCTTCCCGTACAGAAGAAGCCGTACGGAACACGCCGGAGCGTATGATATAAAAAGGGAACCAGGAGAGACCTGTCCCTGGTAATCACGCCCCGCAGAATTCCTTTTTTAGAGGCAATCCCGGCAATTGCAAAGCCGCGTTCACAGGGCAGAAGCAGATCATAGCAGAACGCATCTTCCGTTTGCAGACCTGCAGGGTCATCGGCCGGGAATAATCCCCATTTGCCGAGCCGCTTGATCCGGAACATTCCGTCAGACGGGGTATCGTCGATTTGCTCGACGCCGTCGAGCAGGGAAGATGAGGTATTATTCCAGAGAGCAAGGGTCCCGTTCCGATAAGACAGTAAAAAGCAGCCGGTAAAATGGGTCCGGATGGATATGACTTCCCTCAGGCGGAAGCGTTCTCTGTATTCCGGAAGCTCTCTTCCGCAGGTATCAATGACCATGGCGCCGCTTCCGATATGGAAGACCAGCGTCTTCGGCGTGATAAACGGCAGCGCGATATCGAAGCAGCCGATGGGATGCACCTTGCCGTCCGCCGTCAGATACTGATATTTCCCGTCAGGGCGCTTTTCACGGCGCAGTCCCATAATCTGCGTATGATTTGGGAGCTGTCCGGGAGACAGGCCGCAGAAAGAGGACAACAGCAGGACCCGATCCGGTTCCGGTACGACCGGACGGATATTTTCGAAAAGAAAGAGGCAGTCCCTGAAGTCAATGAAGGGGGACTGGCCCTTTGTATCCGAAGAAGGCAGAAAATGCAGGTCAACCGGGGAATCGGAATCCGTAATTCCGATTAGATGTACCTGTCTGCTCAGATTCGGCGAGTCATGGAACCGGAAAAAGGATTCCCGCGCGCGCAGTATGACATCGCACAGGCCGATTGTGCCGATATCAAGGCCCAGAGCCAGCTGTTCTTCCAGCGCGGACAGTTCTTCATTTGTCAGGATAAGAGCGGCTCCCGGTTCTGCATTATGACACCACTGACGAACCTGTTCGAGGAATCTTGGGGAACTGATCTGTCCAATCAGGCTTTCCTTCTCCGGCGTCAGTCCAAAGGCTGAATGAGGTTCGAAGGAACTGCCGTCCGGATCCGGATTGTATGTGCCCGCCGCCTTTGGGGGAGCGCCGCCTTCCTCCGATGAGGCTCTGGATGCAGCTTTTGCAGACGGATACGCGGTATCTGAAGGGAAAAGGCCGGTATCCATGGAATCGGGTACCGATACCGGAAGTTTCAGCTCCTTTATGATAAGAGACAGGCGTTCTTTACGGGGAGCTTCTTCTATCCGAAGCCCGATACCGGGATCATATTCGGCCAGAGCGCGGTACCAGGGATCGAAATCCGAATCCAGGCGGGAAAGAGCGTCTCTGATTTCCGCGTCCGTATGGCTGTGTCCGAAATAATCCTGTAAATCAATGCTGCTGAACATACCGTTCAGTACGAATTCGGCCATAGTCTGTCACCTTCCTTTGTTTTCTGATTATACTCTTTTGATAGTAGCAGAATCATTTCTATTTTGCAATCACAGAATATATGAAAGAAAATGAAAAAAAGTGGATAAATTTGAAAAAATACTTAGAAATTTATTGTATTTTTATTGGCTTCATGTTACAATAGGCAGGATAAAAGAGACGGAACGGCAGAAGCGTGGATTGGCGGAATAAAAGGATAAAAGGGTTAGACACGCTTTGACGCCGCCGGGGTTATAAGGAGGATATCATTATGACGCATAAGGAACGCGCGGCAATTGCGCTGTCGGGAGGAATTCCCGATTATGTGCCGACCTTTGAGCTGGAATACCAGCTGGCCGACGTGGTATTCGGCAAGGATTTTCTGACGGAAGAGGATTTGAAAAATTGCACGGAGAAGGAGCGGGAGAGGCTGATTAAGGAGAATGCCGAGTATATGCTGAAGGTCTATGGCGAGCTTGGGTATTCCATTATTCCGGTTCATTATCTGTCCGAGAGAGGAATTAAGGAGACGGCGCAGTATATCAGAAGTCTTACGGGAGATGAGTATATGCTGACTACGCACGGAGATAATACCTTTGGAATTCCAGACGGCGATACGATGTATGACTTTGTCTATGCCCTGGCGGATGATCCG
>DVNP01000332.1 GCA_018714285.1 Candidatus Caccomorpha excrementavium
AAGCGCAGGCAGTTCAACAGTTCCGTTCCCGTACCGAATGTGCTCCGGATACCCGGAACGCCGGGGCGCTGGCGAAGCGCAAGCGCAGCAGGCACATAGAGCACCTCGTCCACCTGCGCCTTCTCGGCCTGTGTCATTCTCCGCCTTGTATAGGTGGATAAAGCCTCCAGATACCGTCTCGAGCCTTCCGCATAGAGGATGCCGAGAGCCAGCGAGGACTTCCCGGATCCGGAAACCCCGGCAATTCCGACGATCTTCTGCAGGGGAATATCTACGTCAATGTTTTTCAGATTGTGTACGCGTCCGCCGCGAATCCTGATATGGGACGGCGCTGTCGTTTTCTTTGCTTCCACGGTTTTTCCTCACTCCTGTCTGTGTTTGATTGTCCGATTTCTCTAGTGGATAAGTTCTATAAATTGTGGATAAACAAAAAAGAAACCAAAAATATTGTGGATAACCATTTGAGACAGGGGCTGTTTCCTCAGAAATGATATTGTGAGGAAACAGCCCCTGTGAGGATACCCTCTTATACGACTCTGCAAATGTTACCTGGAAAGATAGGTATCCTCAAGCTTCTGCGTGATTCGCTTCAGCATATGAACTTCCTTCTTAGCGGTTTCATCCAGCTCGGAATCCTTCCTGGTACGGGATACCGTGGTCAGGGAAAGTCCGGAAAGTCCCAGAAAATATTTGGCGTTAACCGGATAGACCTGACGCTCAATCAGAGCGCAGATTGTCAGAATATCAGACAGATCATTCATCCTTTCATTCTGATAATCGCTGCATAACTGCGCGTAGAGGCGGCACTGCATATTGGCCATAACTCCGCTGTAACCGGCTGCTCCCGCTCTTAAGGATTCGAGCAGCGTAGCGGTGTTGGCATTGTACAGCCGGAGCTTTGTTCCGCGGCAGACTTCAAGCTTGCCGAGAATGCTGTTCATATCGCAGCTGGTATCCTTCAGAAAATAGAACCGGCCGGTCTTCGCGCAATATTCCGTTACTTTTTTGCTTAGAACACGTTTGTACGGATAAGGGCATTCATAGAAGCCGAGCTTGACATCTTCTGGAAGCTCTTTCAGAAGCCTGTCCAGATTGGACAGCCAGATTTCGTCGCTCTCTTCCTTCCCGGCCAGACGATTGGTAATCAGAATCAGCGCATCAATGCCGGTATCGGCCATTTCACGAAGCTCCCGGACCTGATCCTCAAAGGAATCGGAGATATGCCCGGAGGCAATTACCGGAACTCTGCCCGCGGCCGCGGCTTTGACGGTCTTTGCATATGTTACGCGCTCCTCAAGTGACAAAAAGAACATCTCGGATGACTGACATACCGCGAACAGTCCGGAGGAACCGTTGTTAATATACCATTCTGTCAGTTCTCTCAGCGCGCCTTCATCCAGCCGGTTGTCCTTGGTAAACGGGGAGAGCATAACCGGCCATACCCCTCCCGGAAAATCATGATACTCCATCTCTTTCGCTCCTTTCACAGACAGTCCGGCAGACAGATTCAAAACAGCCGGGCTGTATAGTCCAGTATAGCATGTTCCGGCGCGTTTGTCAGCCATTCTGATTATGGTTCCAGAATCCAGAACGCCAGATTTGTACGATTCTCCGTATAGGTCAGATACAGCCTTCCGTTCAGATACCGAAGACAGGGATAGGACAGCTTATCCTTCCCGCTCCCGTTCTGCAGTATGACAGGCGGACGCCAGGAGACTCCGTTGTTCCGGCTGCAGGCCAGCGCCATGGGATATCGTTTTCCCCAGTTCTGCGCGACAGGGTTATAGGCCAGATAGATTCGCCCGTCCGGCAGCCGGACCGCGTCAATTCCGCTGTTATTGTTGGGAAGGAGCGTCTTCTTTGGCTTGCTCCAGGTCTTCCCGTAATCATGGGAGTCAGAAGCATAGATCCTTCCTTCGCTGCTTCTCATCAGAGCATGAATCCGTCCGGGCCTGCTTTCCCATATGGTTGGCTGAATGACGCCGCGTTTCCTGCGAAGGATTGAGTTATCCAGCCTCTTCTCCAGGAGTGAAGCGCCGGAGCGTTCGGAATGAAAGATGTTGATAGCTTGGCTTCTGCGCCAGGTTGCGCCGTTATTTTTCGACAGATCCATGAAGCAGGTCCAGATTGTTTCTTCAAGAGAAGCAGGGGCAAGCAGCCAGCCGTTTGAGAGGCGGATTGGCTTATTGCGGACCGGTCCGCGTCCGCCGATATCCCCGGGTACCAGTTCGCGGGAGGCAGACCAGGTCTGACCGCCGTCCTTTGAGATCTGATATAAGGTGTACCACTTTGCAATGGGCGTACCCTCTTTGTAATACAGAATAATGGTATCCGGATCAAGCTGCATCAGGACGGGGTTCCAGTGCGGGAGTCCGTTGTCTTCGGTAATGCGCGCTTTCGGGCGCCAGATACCGTCCGGAGTGCGGATAGAGGAATGGATGCAGACATCATTTGCGCCTTCCTTCGTTCCCTCAAACCAGACTGCCAGAACGCTGCCGTCTGCAAGGGGAAGGCAGCTGCTGGCATGACAGTTGCGTCCGGACAGATTGTTCGGAAGGATATGTTCTTTGGCAATCAGTTTCATTAATCGGTATCTCCTTATTGAAAACGTGGTAAATAGATGCTATGTACCTGTTTCATCTCCTCAAAACAATCAGAACAGGCGTCATAATCACCGATGAGGGGATGAAGCAGGAGAGCGTTTCTGGCAATGGAAGCATCTCCGGTCAGAGCCGCCTTTACCGTCAGCTTCTCATACTCTTTAATCAACTGCATCATACGGATAATATGCGGGGACTGGATCTGCAGAACCGGTATCGGGTGAATACCGTCCGCGTCCACGATGGCTTCTGTTTCGATGACATCATTCTCGTCCATAAAGGGAAGCGTACCGTGATTCCTGCAGTTGACAACATGATGATCCCCGCGGTTATTTACAATGGAATCGATTAAAGAGACTGCTACATAAGAGTACTTGTGTCCGCCGCGCTTGTCCAGCAGAGCCGGCTTGGTAACGAGATTCGGATCCTGATACAGGCGCAGCAGCTCTTCTTCAATTTCCATACATACCAGGGCGCGGCATTTGAGAGCGGCCTTCTGCTCTGCAAGTTTTTTGTTCCGGTTATAATAATATTGCAGATAGGAAGAGGGAATGGCCTGAATGTCTTTCAGACATTCGGCCTGGAACAGGCCGTCGCCGATATTTGCCATAGCTTCCGTGTGATAGCCCCTGTCAATCAGCTCATGGATCAGCTCTCTGCCGTCTCTGCGGACAGAGGTAATCCAGCTTAAGTGATTTAATCCGACATAGGTAATCCCGACATCTTCTCCGACTGCCTCCCGGATTCCGTCGTACATACTGACAGGAGCGTTGCACAGGCCGGCATGCTTAAGCTTTGTATGGTTGGCGAGATATTCCGTAATAATGCCCGAAGGGTTCGTGAAATTAATCAGCCAGGCGTTCGGACACAGCTGTTCCATGCAGGATACGATTTCTTCCATTACAGGGATGGTGCGCAGAGCCTTGAAAAATCCTCCGATTCCCGTGGTTTCCTGTCCGATCAGATTGTATTTTAAAGGAATCGTCTCATCCAGATAGCGGGCAGGGAGTCTGCCGACCCGGAACTGAGTCAGGACAAAATCCGCTCCGGCTATGGAATCTTTCAGAGAATCTGAGAATCGGATCTCGCAGGGGTATTCGGCATGCTCCAGAATACGGGAGCATAATCCGCCTACAATTTCAAGCTTGCGGGGGTCGATATCCATGAATACCAGTCGTCCGACCGGAAGAGATTCCCTGCGGCGTATCAGGCCGTCAATCAGTTCGGGCGTATACGTGCTTCCGGCGCCGATGATTGTAATATTAATCTTTTTCATTTGCATTTCTCCATTCTAACATTCATCCGTTTACAGGCGGCGTTTACAGATAAAAGGCTCCGATTACGGGTTTGTCGCGCAGCACGGAAAATTCCATGTTCTTTCTGCATTTCCGGACGGACTTGCTTCTTAACTGCTCTATATAGAGAGGGCATTCCTGGCGGCAGTGGACGGATCCGGACAAGATAACAGGGATCGGATCCGGCATATCCGGCATGCGTAAAGCAAGACAGGAGAGAAAATCTGAGGCTCTGTCTGTTATTTCGTCCAGAATCTGAATTGCCGTTGTATCATTGGCCGCGGCCGCGGTAAAAAGCATTGTATTGATTACAGGGATCCGGGATGCGGCCTGTCTGCTTTGCAGGATTTGGACGGACTGAATCAGCTCCTCTTCGGTATGGATCTGAAATTCCCGGAAATACAGCTCGGTCAGGAGAGTTTTTCTTAAGCCAAGTACGACGTCGTCATATACGGCCCGGTATGTTCTTGCAGTGTTCCAGTACGCGTTGCCCTTATCTCCGGAGAAGTCCGAGAAGCCTCCGAACTGCAGCATGCCGCCGCTTTGATCGATGGCGACCGCGCAGGTTCCGCTTCCGGCGTTATAGCCGATACCGAAGCCGGACGGACTTCCTGCCTTCACAATCAGAAAACCGTCATTGCAGAGAACAGGATTAGGAATTCCAAGCGCCCTGAGACGTTCGGTCAGCTCTCTGATCTGGGAAGGATAATCCATTCCGGCCAGTCCCATTGCGGCCCGGGATATTTTATTCATGGGGATATTGGCCGTGTCAAGAAGCCTGCCGATGCCGTCAGCGAGGATGGAGGCGGCTTCTGCCATACCGCCCGGAAGGGTTTCATGATTGCTGCCGCGTCCGGTCAGTGAAAGGATGGGAATGCGGCTGTCTGCAAACAGAGCGTATTCTGTCTTGGTTCCGCCGCCGTCGATTCCGATTTTATACTGCATGGTTATGCTCCTTTCCGGGGCGGTGTTAAAACCGCCTGCAGTTGTTTGTATCAGATTCAATATATAAGGTTTCTGTCCGGAAGTTAATCGATTGTAAAGACATGAGTCATCGTTAAATTCTGAGGCAGATCAAAAGAGCTAGTGCGACAGGAAATAAATAACTAGCTATATCTTTCTGCTTGTGCTATACTGTAATCATGATAGAAGAAATGAGGTATCAGTATGGCACATGCAAAGACAATAACACTAACAAATGAAGATTTAGAA
>DVNP01000333.1 GCA_018714285.1 Candidatus Caccomorpha excrementavium
GCCGCAAACGGTCACTATTTTGAAAACTATGTTGTAATCGAGCTTTTGAAAAGTTTTTCTTACTCAGCAGATAAAGCAAACCTGACCTACTATCGTGACTCTAACGCAAAAGAAATTGATGTGATTGTAGAAGAAAATGGACTGGTTCATCCGCTGGAAATCAAAAAATCTGCAAATCCTGATCGCAGGGAAATCAAGAAATACGAGATACTCGACAAGACAACCTTGGAACGTGGGAGCGGCGGTATTGTCTGCATGTGCGAAGAAGTCATACCGATTGATCAGAAAAACTGCTTTATTCCCTGTAATCTTATATAGAGAATAGAAAGTGGGGCTGTCGGGAAATGGCAGCCCCTTTATTCTATGTCTTTTTAATGTAAGCGTTTTACCGTCCCGATTACGCCCCGGGCATTTCTCTCATGCCCGCTATGGTCTCGTGGATCACTTCATCCAGATCCATACCCAGCATCTCACAGCCGCTGCGGATGACATCGCGGTTCACGCCGGCCGCAAAGGCCTTATCCTTGAACTTCTTTTTCACAGATTTCACTTCCAGATCCTGAACGCTCCTGGACGGACGCATCAGACTGACTGCGTGAATGAATCCTGTCAGCTCGTCAATGGTATATAACACCTTTTCCATCTGACTTTCCGGCTTCGTGTCCGTACACAGACCGTAGCCGTGACATTTCATCGCCCTGATATAGATCTCGTCAATTCCTTTCTCACGCATAATCTCTTCCGCTTTCCTGCAATGCTCCTGCGGATACTGCTCATAGTCCAGATCATGCAGAAGACCCGCCACTCCCCATATCTCCTCATCCTCGCCGTTCAGACGCGCAAAATGCCGCATTACCGCTTCCACGGTTAACGCGTGGTTCTGAAGCGACGGTGTCCTGGTGTATTCGGTAAGAAGCTTCCAGGCGTCTTCCCTTGATAACTTTGCTTCCATTGTAAAAACCTCCTTAGTTTTCAAGTATAGCAGAGAACATTGGAAAAATCCATATGGAACATTCAGGTCTTAAAACGGGAATTTTTTGTTATATTGGAGATTGAAGTGTAATGGAGAGTGTGATAAAATAGGAAAAGGTAACAGGAGGCAGGAATGAACTTATGAAAAAGTGGAAATGGGTATTCAACGGCGTGTTTATTGCCGCAGCAGTTCTGATCGTTCTGGTTTTGACAGGAGAGCTGCGTGACCGGGAGGAAGCGCAGACGCCTCAGAAGCTGGAGGGCTTTGAAGTATTCTGTGAGGGAGAGGAGATTTCCGCTCTGTATGTGGAGGACGGAGCACTCTGGACGGGCGGCAGGGACGGCGTGAAACGGATCGATCCGGAGAGCGGAGAGCTGATTGATTATGTCGCGGACGATCTGGAGATGATTTACGCGGCGCAGATATGCAGTTCCTATGACGGTGCGGTCTGGATCGGACATAACGACGGCGTTACGGTGCTGTATGAAGGGGGAGAGCGGGTTGATTTCTCAGAGCCTGAGATAACGGGGGGAAGGGTGAATACGATTCTTCCTCTTGATGACGGCGTCTGGGTCGGAACGATGGAGGGAGCGGTATTCTTTGTATGCCGGGACGGTATCTGGGAGCCGGAGAGCCTGTATACCTCCGGGAACGGGCTGCTTGCGGATCCTGTGAATGTGATTGCCGTGAGGGAAGAGGATACGCAGGAGAGGGAGATCTGGTTCGGTTCTTATCTGGCAAGCGATCCGGGAGGAATCAGCATATGGAAAGAGGGAGAATGGAGCTATCTTACAACGGACGACGGGCTGGATCATCCTTATATCAATGCGATCCTTCCGCTGGGAGAGGAAGTCCTGGCGGCTTGCGGACAGCTGCTGGCAGGAGGGTTAAGTGTAATCCGGGAATCCGGCGGGGGATACGAGGTGGCGGATCATTACACAATGGAGGACGGAATACCGGGCGAGAAGGTCAGATGGCTGTATCTGGACGAAGCGGGACATCTGTGGATTACGACGGAGAGCGACGGACTGATCCTGAGTCCTGACGCGCAGCTGGAGCACCCGATTGAGGGGGTTGTGCTGACGGAAGAGCTTGGCCTGTCCGATAATGAGATTAAAAGGATTGTGGAGTCAGAGGAATATTACTGGCTGGCCGGCAGATACGGGCTGACCAGAATACGGAAGGATTCTGTAGAGACATTGCTTGGGGAGGTGAACTAAATGGCAGAGAGGGAGAAGATCTTCGTGCCGGTCTATCGCTGCAGTCAGGCGGAGCTTTATCTGCTGCTTCGTCTGGAAATGGAGACGTCGGGAAGAAAGAGCATTAACGGCGTGAAGCAGGCATTCTTTGAACCGGATACATATAAGAACGGAGAGAAGCTTGTTAAGACGCTGGTGAAGAAGAAGCTGCTGGAGAAGCAGGGGGATAGTATTCTGATTGCGGAAGGGCTGAAGAACCTGCTTCAGATTGTGACGAAGTCTTCCGGCTGCATGAATTTCCAGAATGCTCTGCTTCAGAACCGGAAGCAGATTCTGTCCTTCTATTACGCGGACGGACAGTATGCCGGGGTACTGCAGGACGAGAAGGAGAGCGTGCTGGTCTCGTCGGAAGACCCGGAGGCGATATACAACGCGTACATAAAAATTATTGAGGCGAAGGGGATCAGCCAGTCGTTCCGGCCGGATCGCTGGAAGCTGCTCTGGAACGGAGACGGGATTGACAAGCCCGTACAGGAAGCGATGTATGTCCATTCCCAGAACCGGGAGGACAGAGAGCGCTTCACCGCGGCGTTGATTGCGGATAAACGGGAAGTGCAGATCATAAGGGGAAGGGACAGCACGAAATTTGCCGTACTGGAGAGAAAGACCGCGTCGGTAAAGGACTGGTACGGAATCTTTGTGCAGGAGCTTGAGAGACTGAAGCAGGGCGGAAGCAGGAAGAGTGAGAAGGGACAGACGCAGGGACAGGAAACGGGGACGGCGGCAGGGAATACAGAGTATCAGAAGGTAATCAGAAGTCCGGGATTCCCCGGATCCGGCGCGGGCTTTGTGTTCTGGAGCCTGAAGAGGTTCATTACCGGAATTCCCGCAATGGTGGTTCAGATGCTGAAGAAGAAGGCAATTGCTCCTTTGATGTATGTACTGTGGGGCGGGTTCCTTATGATTGCCCAGCTCTATATCACCTGTTATCTGAACGATACCTTCATGCTGGAACGGAAAGCGCGCTGGGGCGGCCTGTCTCCGTATATTATGGTCGGGACGCTTCAGACCCCAAGTGATTTGAACGGGTTCCAGCTGAACTGGGGAAATGTAGATACGGTATTTCTGGTCTGGCCGATGCTGGCGCTTCTTACGTTGATTGGAAGGCACCTTCTGCTTCAGATTAAGAACCGCAGGCTGTATTTTGTGTCGGATCTGCTGGGGACTGTCGCGGCGGTCGGAGACTGCCGGAGATTCGGGTACGGAACGGGACGTTCGAAGTGGATTACGCTGGGATTGACATGGCTGGCCGGATTCTTTATTATGAACCCGATTACCCTGTTTCTGGCCGCATTTTATTCGTTCCTGCTTTTTGCTCAGGGAAGCGGCGCCGGTTTCGTGCAGTTCGCATTCCTGTGGGCCTGTGCGAGCGGAAGAAAGAAGATCGACGCGGGACTGAAAAAGGAGCCTGACAGCAGAAGATACCGGATTGTATTCTATAACATATTCCTCGGATTCCTGACTTATGCCCTGGCAAGTCTGGCGGTCTGGTTCCTTGCGGATTATTACTTCTGGATTCGTCTGGTAGTGACGGTTCTGATGATTGCGTTTGCAGCCATGCAGGCGTTTTGGTCCGGAATGATGCCGGGAAAGCGCGCGACTGCTGCGGCAAAGATATTCTGGCTGGTTCTGGCCGGAAGCGCAGTATGCGCCGTCTGTCTTGCGCAGCCGGAGCTGGCGCTGGCGGACGACGGAGGGTGGTCGGAATCGGGCGGTACTTTGGCGGGACTTCTTCAGAACGCGGGGTTCAGTACGATTCTTGGACTTACGGCGCTTACAATCGGTCTGGCGCTGGGAGGCCCCGTCGGCTGGGTGGTCGCGGGGAGCCTGATCCTGGGCGGAGGAACCTTTATTACGGGACTGACGGATACGGCGGCAGGGGATTATGTAAGGAAGACCTCCAGGCAGTATTTCTTCGGTCCTAAGGACGGAGAGAGCAAGACGGCTCTGTGTACCGCAACGGAGATGGCAAGCTTTATTGCCGGATTCATGAATCCCGCAGGGCTTGCGGGTACTGCCGATAAAGTCTACAAAGCAGGCAAGGTAGCCTCGGATGCGGTATCTCTGCTTGGAAATGCAGGAAAGACGGGAGTGGATATTGCGGATTATATCAACGGCACCGGAGATGTGAACGCGGGGGATCTGTTGTGGGATGCGATTGGACTTGGTCTGGATATCTGCGGACTGGGTGACAGCATTTCTGACGCGAAGAAGGCGTTCGGCAGTGTCGATGATCTGCAGGGAGATGTGTATAAGGCAGTCAAGGATCAGGGATTCATGGATAAGTATGAGGATATCGGCGCAGCCAGGAAGACGGAGCTCTCCGATCTGGAGGCAGATATCAATATGCGCCGGGAAGCTGAGCTTGTCATTGAGAGAGCGCGCCATTACGCGAAGATCGATAGTATGGAGGAAAGCCTGAATAAGGTGAAGAACGGCGAGCCGGGTCCATGGAAGGAGCTTGACATTGAGATAAATGAGAAAGCAATCCGAGACGCGATGGCAGAAGAAACCAGACAGTATACGGATAAGATGTCGGAAATCTGGAATAAATATACGAGTGAGCAGATGGAGAAGAGCCAGGAGATTGTGGATAAATATGCCGCGCAGGAGAATGCTTTGATGGACGAGCTGGCAGGCGAGATGGCGGATAAAGGGTATAAGATTAAGGACTTTTATGATAAGATGAAGGAGTCTTTTTTCCCGGGTGACGATAATAAATAATTAAAGCTTAATAAAAGGAGGATAAGGAATATGAAAGGAATGTCATTACACAAGAGAAGAAAGGCCGCAAAGCGGATTGCCGTCGTACTTGCCGGAGGTATGTGCTGCGGCCTGCTTGCCGGATGCGGGAGCGGCAGCGGGGAGAGGGAGCTGGTGGTGTATACGGCGGTCGATCAGATCTACTCGGAACCGATTTTCGAGGATTTTGAGGAACAGACAGGGATTCGGGTACAGGCGGTCTATGACCTGGAAGCGAATAAGACGACGGGGCTGACCAACCGTCTGATTGCCGAGAAGGAAAATCCGGTCTGCGATGTGTTCTGGAATAATGAATTCGTTCAGACTATGGTGCTGCAGGATGAAGGGCTGCTGGAGGCCTATGTATCGCCGCAGGCCGAAGACATTCCGGATGAGTTTAAGGATTCGGACGGGTACTGGACGGCGTTCGGCGGAAGGGCAAGGGTGCTGCTGGTGAATACGGAGCTTCTTTCTCCCGAGGAATACCCTTCCAGCATCTATGATTTGCTCAGCGATCGGTATCCGGGAGACAGCATTGCCATTGCGTATCCCATGTTCGGAACAACAAGAACTCAGATGGCGGCAATCTATGCGGCAGTAGGAGCGGAGGAAGGAAGATATATCATGCAGAGCCTGCATGACAAGGGAGTGCAGGTTGTGGACGGCAATTCCGTGACCCGTGATATGGCGGCGGTGGGCCAGGTTGCGATGGGATATACGGATACCGATGACGCGAAGGGCGCGATTGCTGACGGGAATCCGGTGGAGATGGTATTCCTGGATCAGGGAGAGGATGAGATGGGAAATCTCATTACTCCGAATACGGTTGCTATGATTAACGGGGCTCCTCACAGTGAGGAGGCAAAGGAATTCATTGATTATCTGCTGGATCCGGCCATGGAGGAACGCCTGATTGAGGACGGATTCTTTGATGTATCTCTCCGGGAGGAGGGCGCTGCGGGCGGTCTGGATGTGAAAGGAATGTCCGTGAACTTAAGGGAAATCTATGAACAGCTTGAAACCGCGAGCGAGGATATTCAGGAAATCTTCGGAGATGCTTCATGAGTGACATGAGAAAAAGAATATTGTGTGCACTGACTGTGCTTGCCCTGCTGTTCGGCCTTATGCCGCTGGCAGGGCTTTTTGGGCAGGGAGGCGATCCATCTCTGGCGCTTCCCAACGCAAGGCGGCTGGGGCTTTTGATGAATTCTGTTAAGCTGGGGCTGATCACGGCGCTGTTATGTATGCTGGCAGGACTGTTCACAGCATTATTTATTCATAACAGCCGGTTCCGGGACAGGCCGATCCGCTTCGGATTCCTGCTTATGGCATTCGTACCATCCTATATCTATGCTCTGACCTGGATGAATCTGCTTCGGGAAGCGGGCAGTATCTGGCCCGGACTGCTTCGGATCCGCGCGGCCGGTCTGGTTTTTTGCTCGCTGACGGAGATTTTTGCCTGGCTGCCGCTTGCCGTGGCCGTTGCTCTGCTTGGGCTGGAGCGGGAGAACAGGCAGCAGCTTGATGCGGCCAGGCTTTGCTGTGACGACGATACGGTATTCTGGTCCGTACAGCTGCCGGGACTGATTCCGTATCTGATGTCAGGAATGGGAATTATATTTATCTTAAGTATTACCGATTTCTCCATTCCGTCTCTTTTCCAGTATAACGTATATGCCATGGAAATTTTTTCGGACTTCTCCGTGACCGGCAGAGCGGTGAATTCCTTCTGGCTTGCCGTGCCGCTTCTGGCTGCGGCGATTGTTCTGGTCTTTCTGATGCAGGCAGGAACCGGAAGAATGAATGCCCCTGCGCCGCGGCGTCAGGAGATTGTGATGGATTATTCATTCTCCCTGAAACTGCCTCAGTGGATCTGCGTTTTTATCATGGCCATGCAGATGATTTTTCCGCTGCTGTCTCTGCTGCTTGGCGTCGGGGATTTTGCGGAATCGGTGAAGCTGTCTGTTGAAGAATTTCTGAATTCCTGTGAATTTGCTCTGATTACAGTGGCAATCAGTCTGCCTGCGGCCCTGATCAGCGCTGTTTATGTTAACTGGTTCGCCAGATACCGAAAGCTTTTCAGACTCCTGCTTATTATTCCGCTTGCAATTCCAGGCAATCTGATCGGCATTGGGCTGGTGACTCTGATAAACGGATCCTTCCTGCATGGAATATCAGGAACCTCCCTGATGCCTGCTCTGGGCTGCGCCGCCCATTTTTTTCCTCTGTGTACTCTGTTTCTGTCCGGGAGCCTGCGGCAGCTTGACCTCGGGCAGATCAGGGCGGCTCTGCTCTTTCAGAAAAGAAGAGGCGAGGCGCTGGTCCGGGTATTGATTCCCATGTTTCTGCCTGCTCTTACCGGCTGCGGCCTGCTGGTATTCGTTCTGACGATTGCGGAGGTGGGGACGGTTCTGCCGTTAGCTCCTCCGGGCAAGGAGCCCCTGTCGGTGAAGATATACAATTATCTGCATTATGGCGCGTCGGATGCGGTATCCGGATTCTGTCTGGTAATGATTCTGGTGTGTATGGGAATTACGGCAGTCATTCTCAGAATCGGGATGGGAAGAAGGGGAACTGCCCGCTCGTTCGGGCAATCTCCTGAAAAGAAGCAGGAGGATAACAGGAGGTGAAGAAGATGTGGGAAATCAGGAATCTGTCCAAATGCTACGGACAGGTACAGGCTGTGAAGCAGGTAAGCTTTGAACTTAAGATGGGAGAGACGGCGGTTGTTCTGGGAGAGAGCGGCTGCGGCAAGAGTACGCTGCTTCGTCTGATCGCGGGACTGCAAAAGCCGGATGAGGGGAGCGTCACACGGGACGGACAGCCCCTTTCCGCGAAGCTTTATAAACGGGATATTGCGATGGTGTTCCAGGAGCCTGCCCTGTGGAATCATATGAGTGTAAAGGAGAATCTTCTCTTCGGATGTCCGGAGAAGAATAAGGCAAGAAGGAATGATCTGGTCAGGGAAGTGGCCGGAGAGCTTGGAATCGGGGAGCTGCTGGGGAGAAAGCCGGATGAGATCTCCGGCGGACAGGCCAGGAGAGCGGCGGTAGCCAGAGCACTCTTAAGTCAGAGATCGCTCCTTCTGCTGGATGAGCCCTTCACTAATCTGGATCCGGAGATAAAGAGCCGGACAATCCGGACCGTGCAGAAATACTGCGGCAGCTGCGCGATTCTTCTCGTAACGCATGACAGTTCGGAAGCCGGCGAATTTGGCGCCCGGATATTCCGCATGAAGGCCGGGGAGCTGGAATCCGTGCCCGGGGACTAAAGCCGCATGGATGGGAGGAATGGAATGAAACACGATGATGGGGCAGCGGCTCCACAGTCTTTTCCTTCTGCTGATGATTCTCTTGCTGGCGACAACTGCCCTGCTGGGGATTGCCGGGAAAAAAGCAGACGGATTGGTCTGCGCGGCAATGATTGCGCTGCTGCTGGTCTTGTGGATGAGGAAAAGCCGGGAAGAGGAAGAGACTGCGGCTGAGAGGGGAACCAGAAAAGGCAGAGGAGAAATTGTGGAACAATTCCTGACAGACAGTCTGAGAATTGCAATCGTATCCGTTGCTATATCCAGTATTCTGTTTTTCCTTTTTACGGACAAGATTGGATTGTTCCTTATGGAAAGACTTGGTGAAGCGATACCGGAACAGATTGTGAAAGCCGCGGATTCTACGATGGTCATCGCGGCGGAAACAGGAGTACGGATTCTATGTATAGCCGTAATAGCCGTAATTACCGCGGTCTGTGTGATGAAAAAGAGAGGAGCCGGGAAAAGGGAAGAAAAACAGGAAGAAATATTGCAGGAATACTGACCTGTGAAGAGAAACGGGAAATAAGCGGGACTGTCAGGAAACGGACAGTCTTAACTGGAAGGCAGGCGTGACTGATACAAGTCGCGCCTGCCTGTTTCATATCAGATATTCCCGGATTATCCGAATACGGCAAGCAGGAAGCCTGCTGCGATTGCGGATCCGATCACACCTGCAACGTTGGGACCCATAGCGTGCATCAGAAGGAAGTTGCCGGGATTGGCCTTCTGGCCTTCCACCTGGGATACCCGCGCTGCCATGGGAACAGCGGATACGCCTGCGGATCCGATCAGAGGGTTGATCTTACCTCCGGACAGCTTGTACATGACCTTACCGATAAGCAGGCCGCCGACGGTTGAGAACGCAAATGCGATCAGACCCAAGACAACGATTTTGATCGTCTCAAGCGACAGGAAACGGGAGGCTACCGTCGTAGCGCCTACGCTGATGCCTAAGAACAGGGTAACAATATTCATCAGAGCGTTCTGGGCCGTGTCGGAGAGACGATCCGTAACGCCGGTCTCGCGCAGCAGATTGCCGAACATCAGGCATCCGATCAGAGGCGCTGTCGAGGGAACCAGTAAAATTACGAAAGCCGCGACAACAATCGGGAAGAGAATCTTCTCCTTCTTCGAAACAACGCGGGTCTGCTCCATCTTGACCGCGCGTTCCTTCGGCGTAGTCAGCAGCCGCATAAGCGGGGGCTGAATCAGCGGAATCAGCGCCATGTAGGAGTAGGCCGCGATCGCGATGGGCCCCAGAAGATGAGGTGCCAGCTGAGTCGTCAGATAAATGGCGGTAGGACCGTCCGCTCCTCCGATAATACCGATGGAGGCAGCTTCCGCGCCGGTGAAGCCCAGGCAGACGGCGCCGAAGAAAGCCAGGAATACGCCCAGCTGCGCGGCGGCGCCCAGAAGAAGGCTCTTGGGATCAGCCAGAAGCGGACCGAAGTCCGTCATGGCGCCGATCCCGATAAAAATCAGCGAAGGATAGACGCCGGCTTTCACGCCTATATACAGGATATCCAGAAGACCTCCGTCGTGCGCAATATCGCCGAACCCGATTTCACCGGCGATAAAGGAATCCCACATCTCCATATGGTACAGATTTCCGCCGGGCAGATTGGTTAACAACATTCCGAACGCAATCCCTACCAGCAGAAGGGGTTCAAATTTCTTCGCAATGCCCAGATAGAGAAGGACACAGGCTAAGAGGATCATGATAATCGATTTCCAGCCTCCCTCCGTGAAGAAAGCGGCGAAGCCGGAATCATTGATTAGCTTTGACAGTGTTGCTAAAATATCCATATGTACCCCTCCTTATGCCAGAACAACCAGGGGAGACCCGGTCTCAACCGTGCTTCCCTTCTGAACGATGATCTGGGCGACGGTACCGTCTCTGGGCGCGAGGATCTCGTTCTCCATCTTCATGGCTTCAAGGACGATCAGAATCTGCCCCGCTTTGACAGCGGCGCCATTTGTTACTTCGATACGAAGGATATTGCCGGGCATAGGAGCGGTAATGGTCTCGCCTGCGGCCTGTACGGCAGGAGCAGCAGCCGGCGCGGTGGAAGCGGCCGGCGCGGCGGGAGCGGCAGCCGCAGCAGGGGCAGAAGCGGGAGCAGATGCGGCGGGAGCGGGGGCATAGGCCTCGTATTCGTCCACCAGCATGGCCTTGCCGGCTTCCACTTCGACTTCATAGGTCCGGCCGTTCAGAGTCACTTTATACTTTTTCATCTTCTTTGACCTCCTTAATGGACTTAAAACGCAGCTCGTTCAGCGGTTTTCCCATTTTGTCCGCCACGATTGCCATAATCATGGCAGCCTCCCTGTCGGGCACGTCATACAGCTTGACCTGACCGGCGCTGCCGGGAGCGGCAGGGATTTGAGCGGCGGATGATGCTTCCGCTGTCTGGGGTTCCTTCGGAACATCGGGTTGGGCGGGGACACCGGCCGCATCTGTCTGAGAACGCAGGCTGCGGGCTGTCATAATTTTACCCATCAGAATTATGACAAACATCAGAAGAGCGAGGCCGATGAACACTACGATATAGCCCAATACTGCGGCAATGCCGGCATCAGGTATGGAAATATCGGCAGCCAGAAAAACAGTTGACAGCATATACATTCCCTCCTTACACTTCTTCGATGGTGTAGGTGGCGACATTTTCCTCCCGGGCGCGGCGATCCTCGAAGAATTTCTCCGCCAGCGAAGGGAAGGCAATGTAGCTTAAGACATCCTCATCACACCGGGCCATATCGCCAAGCTGCGCCTTCGTCTTTTCGAAGGCAGGCTCCAGGGTATCGGCATACCGGCCGGTCAGAGGCTCCTCGCCGCCCAGTACCTTCTTCTGAACCTCCGGGTCAATGGGCGCGGGCGTCCTGCCATATTCTCCGCGGCAGTAGGCCACAATCTCCTTGGATACATTCTTATACCGCTCGCCGGCCAGCACGTTCTGTACGGCCTGAACGCCGACCATCTGCGAGGTGGGTGTAACAAGCGGCGGATATCCCAGATCCTTGCGGACCCTGGGCGTCTCCAGCAGAGCCTCGTCAAAGCGATCCAGAGCATTCATCATCTTCAGCTGGCTCATAAGATTGGACAGCATTCCTCCGGGAACCTGATAGGTCAGGCACTGTGTATCGGTAGTCAGGGACTTGGGCATCAGGGTGCCGTCCGCAATGTAGCCGTCCCGGACGGGTTTAAAGAAGTCAGCGATCTCCTTCAGTACCGCGTCATCGGTGGTAACTTCATAGCCCATCTGCTTCAATGCGTATGCCATAGTTTCAGTAGCGGGCTGCGAGGTACCGCCGGAGAAGGGAGAAATGGCCGTATCAATAATGTCCGCGCCGGCTTCCACTGCCTTCAGATAAGTCATAAAGGCCAGACCGGTGGTACAGTGAGTATGAACGTCCACAGGCAGATCCACGGCATCCTTAATGGCGGAAACCAGGTCATACGCTTCCTTCGGTCCCATGATGCCGGCCATATCCTTGATACAGATAGAGCTGACGCCCATTCGCTTCATTTCTTTTACCATCTTCACATAGTTGTCCAGTGTGTGGACGGGAGAGGTGGTATAGCAGATTGTGCCGGAAGCCACGGCGCCCCATTTCAGGGTTTCTTCAATCGCCGTCTTCAGATTGGTCAGATCGTTAAGAGCATCAAATATACGAATAATATCAATGCCGTTCTTAACAGAGCATTCTACAAACTTGCGTACTACATCGTCAGGATAATGCTTATAGCCAAGCAGATTCTGACCGCGCAGCAGCATCTGCAGTTTGGAATTGGGAAGCTTTTTGCGCAGCTTCTGCAGGCGCTCCCAGGGATCCTCGTTCAGGTATCTCAGGCAGACGTCGAAAGTTGCGCCGCCCCAGCATTCTACCGCATAATACCCTGCCTGATCAATCTTCTCCAAGATGGGTTCGTACACATCGTAGGGCAGACGGGTTGCGATAAGGGACTGGTTCGCGTCACGGAGAACCGTCTCCGTAAATTGGACCTTTCTCATAGATACACCTCCGATTAGTATCTTTGGGCGGGCGAAATTGCCGCGCCCGATTGTCAGCTATAATATTCAGATAATATCAAATATTTAGCCGCTTTTTTTATTATAGCTGATTATAGAACAGGCATGCAAGCAAAATTCCGTAAAATTTTACGAAAATTTTACAGCATTTGCGTATAAAACTTCGGAACGGTTGTCCTTTCCCGGCAAGTACGGTATACTGGTTTTGATTAAAAGGAACAGGAGGTCAGGTATGGTGCTGAGATTATGCCGGATGGGCGATCGAAGACAGGCCGCTGTCCGGGAACTGGAGAGCCGGTGCATGGAAGCGGATCATACGGTACACAGGATGTATCTGGAATCGGACTGTAATCTGGATCCGTTCATGAAGTGTTTTTATATCCGGGAGATGAAGGGGAGTCCGAAGAGTGTGCTTTCGATTTCCAATATGGAGGACGGACGGGCGGAGATTACTGCGTTCACGGATCCGGAATACCGAAGAAGGGGAATGTTTCTGGAGCTGTTCGGAGAGGCGGCAGACATGCTGCGGGAGAGAGGATTCGACAGGGTGTATTTCGTACATGAACCGGCATCGAAGGACGGGAAGAAGGTGCTTGACAGACTCGGGGCCAGATACGAGAAATCCGAATATATGATGGAGAAGAGACTGGACGGGAACGTGGGAGCGGATTCCCGCCGAAGCGGGAAGGACGGGATACCTGCTGAAGGAGGAATTCAGGCTGGAGCGGAAATATTGATAGCCGAAGCCGGTCCGGATGATCTGGAGCGGCTGACTGGATTGCTTGCGGACTGCTTCTCCATGGATCCGGAATACGCGAGGGAACGGCTGAGAGAAGAATCCGGAGGAAGCGCCACGGAGGGAGGCCCGGAGTATTCTTTGTGGAAGGCGTGCGTAAAAGAAGAGCTTGCCGGAATGTGCGCTGTCTGCCGGGAGAAAGAGACGGCCTCCCTGTTTGACGTCTGTGTGCGGAGGGAGGACAGGAGAAAGGGAATCGGAAGCGCGCTGGTTCGCGGGGTTCTGGACGAGCTTACGGCTGCGGGGATAAGACGCGTCCGGCTGCAGACGGGCAGCGAACGCGCGGCGGCCGTAAGACTGTACCGCAGTCTGGGCTTTGAAGAAACGGATCGGCTGGATTATTATGAGCTCTTTATTGACCGCTCCGGGCCTTCCGCTCCTCCTCTATGCGCTCCGCAAGGTCGTTCAGATATACCCAGCGCTCCATTTTAGCTTCCAGATCTTTTTCCAGTGCTTCCTTTTTCCCCATCCATTCATTCAGGGCGGAATAATCAGAGGAAGAGGCTTCGATCTGCCGGTCTGCCTGTTCGATCTGTTCTTCCAGAGCTTCGATGTCAGCGTCGATTGTTTCATATTCCTTCTGCTCCTGCCAGGTGAACTTCAGGCGGGCTTCTCTCTGACGGCGGGCCGCATGGGGCTGCCCGGATGTCTTCGGAGCGGAGCCGGAGACTGGGAGAGAATCGACAGCCTCTCTTCCGGCTCTTGATACCGCTTCCTTATAGTCTGTGAAGCCGCCCTCATATTGACGGATCTGTCCGTCTTCTTCAAATGCGAAGATGCGGGTGGCGATTTTATCCAGAAAATACCGATCATGAGATACCGCGACAACAATTCCGTCATAGGTGCCGATATAATCCTCAAGTACGGTGAGAGTCCGTATATCAAGGTCATTGGTCGGCTCGTCCAGTATCAGGACATTCGGGGCTTCCATGAGTACCTTAAGCAGATAGAGCCTGCGCTTCTCTCCGCCGGAGAGCCTGCCAATTACCGTGTACTGCATGGACGGAGTAAACAGGAATCGTTCGCACATCTGTGACGCGGTTGCGGTGCCGTCCGCGGTTCTGATATATTCCGCCGTATCCCGGATATAATCGATCACGCGGAGGGATTCGTCCATATATTCGTTCTCTTGGGAAAAATAACCGATTCGGATTGTGCCTCCGATATCGATCGTGCCGCCATCCGGGGTTTCTTTGCCGGTCAGAAGCTTAAGCAGCGTGGTCTTTCCGCAGCCGTTGGGCCCGATGATGCCGATACGGTCGCCGGGCAGCAGAATATAGGAAAAATCGCGGATTAAGCGCCTGTCTTCGTAGCTTTTTGAGAGGTTGTTCCATTCAATTGTTTTTCGTCCGAGGCGGGAAGATAAAGCGTTGATCTCCACCGTGCCGTCGGTTTCCGGACGTTCCCGGTCCCGGAGCTCTTCAAAGCGTCTGATATGTGCCTTCTGCTTGGTGGAGCGCGCTCTTGCGCCGCGCCGCATCCATTCCAGTTCAATGCGGAACCGGTTCTGGTTCTTCTTCTCTGCGGCCGCGAGCGTCTCTTCTCTCTGCGCTTTTAATTCCAGGAAGCCGGAATAATTGGACTGATAGGTATATAAGCTGCCTTTATCCAGTTCGACAAGCTTATTTGCCACGCGATCAAGAAAGTACCGGTCATGCGTAACCATTATGAAAGCGCCCTGATACCGGTTCAGATAGTCCTCCAGCCATTCTACCATGGATGCATCCAGGTGATTGGTCGGTTCGTCAAGGACAAGAATCTCGGCTGGAGTCAGCAGGGTACGAACCAGCGCGGCGCGCTTGCGCTGGCCACCGGACAGGGCCGAGGGATGAACGGAAACGTCCGGCAGTCCGAGCCTGGCAAGCATGGCGGCAGCCTCGCCTTCCAGATTGCGGTATTCTTCCTCCGCCTTTTTTTCATGTATGACGTTCTCAAGCAGTGTTTTGGAATCGTCAAAGGAAGGCGTCTGTGCCAGATATTCGATGCGGACCTTCTTTCCGCGTGTCAGAGAACCTTCATCCGGTTCTTCCAGGCCGGCGATTATCTTTAACAGAGTGGATTTGCCTGTGCCGTTGATTCCAATTACCCCGATTTTATCCCCTTCGTTGATTCCGAGATTAATATGAGAAAAAAGCATGCGTTCCGTATAGCTTTTGCTCATATTTTCTATTATAAGCAGATTCATAATCTCCTCCGTATCGGTTCTTTGCTGCAGATTTTATCGTTTACTTTTAACAGGATAACAGTATCGAAAACAGATTTCAAGATAATTTGTGATTGATTTGCCGGACAGCCGTTAGTATAATAGTTTTATCAGTTTTGACGAAAATAAGAAAGGAGGAAGATATGAGATATTTCAGACAAAAATTTCGGGAGATATTGGGAGAGTCTTTGAGTGCAGTTTTGCCCGTTGTGGTAATTGTACTGATTGTCTGTTTTACAATCGCGCGCGTATCGCCCGGTATTCTTATGGAATTCCTGATTGGCGCGGGACTTCTGATTATTGGAATGATGTTCTTTTCTGTCGGAGCGGATCTGTCCATGTCCATGATGGGCGAGCGGATTGGAAGCTGTATGACGAAGACAAAGAAGCTGTGGGCAATCCTTGGCATTGGATTCATCCTTGGCGTTATTATTACCATGTCGGAGCCGGATCTGCAGGTTCTGGCCGGACAGGTGCCGTCGATACCGAATAACGTTCTGATAGGAGCGGTGTCTGTCGGGGTCGGCGTCTTTCTTGTCGTTGCGCTTCTTCGAATGCTGTTCGGGATTCCATTCGCGCCGATTATGATTGTATCCTATTTAATCATTTTTGTCCTGACCGCGTTCGTGTCGGTGGAATTCTCGGCGATCGCATTTGACTCCGGCGGAGTGACAACCGGGCCGATGACCGTTCCGTTCATTATGGCAATGGGCGTCGGTATCTCCAGAGTCCGTAATGATCGTCATGCGGCGGATGACAGCTTTGGTCTCATGGCGCTGTGTTCCATCGGTCCGGTTCTGGCTGTTCTAATTCTGGGGATCGTATATCATCCGGATGGCGGAAATTACGCGCTGTCGGAGATTGAGGAAGCGGCGGATTCGGTTCAGCTGGCCTGGTTGTTCACTTCTGCAATCCCTCAGTATATGAAGGAGATTGCGGGATCTATGCTTCCGATTGTTCTGGTTTTTGCAATTTTTCAGGTGCTGGCGCTGAGGATGGAGAAGAAGCCGCTTCTGAAGATTATAATCGGCCTTGTCTATACTTATATTGGACTGGTTTTGTTCCTGACTGGAGCCAATGTAGGATTTGTTCCGGCCGGAAGCTTTCTGGGAGCGACGATTGGAGCGATGGAGAATCCGTGGATTATTGTGCCGATCGGCATGATCATCGGTTATTTCATTGTTATGGCGGAACCGGCGGTTTACATTCTGATGAAGCAGGTTGAGGAGTTGACGGACGGCGCGATTTCCGGAAATGCCATGAAGCTGAGCCTGTGTATCGGTGTGGCCGTGTCGGTAGGGCTCTCGCTGATCCGCGTGCTGCTTGGCATATCGGTTCTGTGGTTTCTGATTCCCGGTTATGCGCTGGCGCTTATTATGTCGTTCTTCGTTCCGAAGATGTTCGTTACGGTTGCGTTTGACTCCGGCGGCGTTGCGTCCGGTTCCATGACGGCCGCGTTTCTTCTTCCGCTGGCGGAGGGCTTATGTCTGGCCATTGATGGAAGGGGTGTGCAGGATTCCTTCGGGGTGATTGCAATGGTAGCCATGATTCCGCTGATTACCATACAGGGCATGGGACTGCTGTACCGGTTCAAGGGGGCGAAGGCTGTCGAACCGGAGCCGGCCGGCGCCGTATCCTGCCTGGAGCAGTATGATACGTTTGACATTATTGATTTGTAAGGAGGAGATCGGATCATGGGATATGTGATGTGTATGAATACTGTGATCGACCGGAGCAGGCTTCCGGAGATTCTGTCCTTCTATCAGAGCCGCGGCATCATGGTTAATTTTATTACATTGTGTCAGGGAACGGCAGCCAGTGAGATACTGGACAATTTCGGACTGGAGAGCTCCGAGAGGGCGCTTTTATTCTCTGTTATTACGCAGGAGAGCTGGGTCGGGATTAAGAGCGGGCTGCAGAAGGATTTTGGGATAGATATTCCGGGAACGGGAATCGTGTTCTGTATCCCGATGGCCGGCATCGGAGGACCGAGAGAGCTTAAGTTCCTGCTGGGGAAGCAGCCGTTTAAAAAGGAGGATGAGAGCACAATGAAGGATACGAAATATGAGCTGCTGTATGTCATCAGCAATCAGGGATACAGTAATCTTGTCATGGACGCGGCAAGGAACGCGGGCGCGGGCGGTGGAACCGTAATCCACGCAAGAGGGACGGGCACAGAGCAGGCGGAGGCGTTCTTCGGAATTACGCTGGCCTCCGAGAAGGAGCTGATTCTGATTGTAACGAAATCGGAACAGCGGAATGAGATTATGAAAGCGGTTATGAAGGAAGCGGGAATGGAGAGCAAGGCGAAGTCGATTGTGTTCTCTCTTCCTGTCGCGGAGGTGGCAGGGCTTCGCCTGATCGAGAATGAGAGCTGACAGGAAGCGTTCCTGTCGGGAATAAAGCCGATGTAGAATCCGGCAAAGCCGGACAGGAATGGCAGAGGAGCATAAAGAAGTATTGCGAAAATACTAACCTATGCCAAGTGAACGGGAAATATGAAACCTCTATGTGAATGGACGAACCATTTGCATAGAGGTTTTCTTTTGCTTCTTAAAATTTTTCA
>DVNP01000334.1 GCA_018714285.1 Candidatus Caccomorpha excrementavium
CCCTCCGGCTCGTCAATCATGACAATCGCTATGACCTCAGGATCCTCTGCAGGCGCAAATCCCACAAAGGAAGCAATATACTTGTTGCTGCTTCTTGGAAGCTTTTCAGAGGTAGCCGTCTTGCCGCCGATCCGAAAGCCTGGAAGATATGCTTTTTTCCCGGTTCCCTCTGATACAACGGACTCCAGCAGCATCTTCATGGTCTCGGAGGTTTCTTCCGATATGGCATGATCCTCCGTATCCCATGTCAGTGTCTTAATTACGGTTCCGTCACGGTCTTTAATTGCTGTCCCAAAATGGGGCGTTATTTTTTTCCCGCCGTTCACCACGGCGCTTACAGCTCTTAAGAGCTGTAAGGTGGTAATCTGGAATGACTGTCCGAATGATATGGTTGCCAGCTCAACCGCTCCGACATTCTCTGCCTTATGCATAATCGATCCGGCTTCCCCGGGCAGATCCACTCCTGTCCGTTCAAACAGGCCAAGCTTTTGAAAATATTCATACAGGCTCCCGACTCCGACCCTGGCTCCAATCTCCATGAATACCGGATTGCAGGAATTCTGGATTCCCTGGACAAAGGTCTCGCTCCCGTGCCCGCCGGCCTTATGGCAGCGTATCTGTCTGTCTTCAACCAGTTTATAGCCGGGACAGTAAAAGGTATCGTCAAGCGTCACAACCCCTTCCTCAAGAGCGGCCGTCGCAGTCACAATCTTGAACGTGGACCCCGGTTCATACGTATCGCTGATACAGGGATTCCTCCACATCGCGTTCAGCAGCTCATTTTTCTTCTCGTCATCCAGGCTCTCCTCAAGCCCTTCCTGCATAGATTCAATCAGGACATACGGCTCATTCAGATTGAACTCCGGGACATTCGCCATCGCATAGATTTCACCGTTCTGCGGATTCATCACAATCAGGCTGACACGATTTGCATTCTTGGCTTTCAGAATCTTTTCGGCCGCCTGCTCGGCATAGCTCTGGATATTCAGATCCAGGCTCGTATACAGATCCCGCCCCGGAACCGGTTCTATCCGGTTTTCCGCCGCATCCTCGATTTCCGCGCCATGTGCGGTCGTCAGCGTCAAAATCACGCCGTCTTCTCCCATCAGATACTCATCGTATTCCACTTCAAGCCCGATGATTCCCTGATTATCGCTTCCCGTGAAGCCGATCACTCTTGAGGCCAGCGTTTCGTAAGGATAATATCGTTTGTAATCCTCATCGATCATCACTCCGGAAAGTCCCAGCTCCCGAATCTCATCTGCCGTCTCCTTGGGGACATTCGACTGAATCCTCTCTATGGAGGATACCTTCTCGACCCGTTTTCTGACCCATTCCTCACTCAGTCCCAGCTTCCCGGAAAGAACCCGGATGACTTCCTCCGGATCGGTAATCTGGGCATGGATCACGGATATGGTGCTGACCGGTACATTCGATGCCAGCACCACTCCATTTCTGTCATAAATAATTCCCCTCTCTGCCTTAATGGCCCTCTCCCTCTCATGAAGCTCCTCTGCCCTTACCGCATATTCTTCCGATTTTATAACCATCAGCCATACCAGCCTTCCGATCAGTACGGAGCATGCAGTAAGCAGAGCCGCCGCTACTACAAGCAGTTTCCTTCGGTTATAGGTCCTGTTCTTTAACAACGGATACGCCTTTCGCGGTTATTTATTATTTATTCTATTGCAAAAAGCCTCTGCTTATGCTTTTTATGTCCCGTCCGTATCCATTCCGTCCGGTATCGCGTCCGGATAGGATTCATCCAGGGACGGATCATAGACAATCGGCTCCCCGTCTTCTCCGACCAGCGGTTCTGTCGTATCCGGCGTATCCTCCGCATCCTCTCCGTCTCCGGAATCGAATTCCAGCCCGTTTCCGACAAGCCCCCTGTTGTATTCGATATCTCCGTCCGGATAAATTGACAGGAACGGAAGAATATCCTCAAGAATCTGTGAGGCAAACGTAGTGGCAATCGTAGAAGACGCCTCCGTCTCTACATTCTGCGCTTCATCTATCACAACATAAATCACGACCTGCGGATCATCCGCCGGTACGCACCCTAAAAACGATACGACATAGTGCTTGTCTTCTCTCGGCTGCTTCTGCGCCGTTCCGGTCTTGCCTCCAATCAGATAGCCTTCCACTCCCGCCGCCTGCGCCGTTCCCTCGGCAACCGTCATATACATGGCTTCTTTAATGAATTCCGAGGTTGCTTCCGAAACCGTCTCCCTCACAAGCACCGGATCCTTCTTCTCTATCGTTGCACCGTTATCATCCAGAATCTCCTTTACGACGCGCGGTTCATAATAATAGCCTCCATTCACCAGAGAAGAGAACGCCGCGGCCATCTGAACCATCGTTACATTAAAATTCTGTCCGAAGCTGTTCGTCGCAAGATCGGTAACACCCATCGTGTCCGGATCCTTCAGCAGACCCTTTTCCTCTCCCGGAAGATCGATTCCGGTTTTGCTTCCGAGACCGAACAGCTTCTGATAAGCGCAGAATAAGGTATAGCCCTCGCGCTGTCCAATCTCCATAAGCGCATCATTGCACGATTTCATCAGGGACTGCGTCAGAGTAAGATAGCCGTGTCCGCTCCTGTTATTGCAGCTGATCCGGTAGCCGCCGATATATTCGTAACCGTCACATTCAAACAGCTCGGTTGTTGTTACCAGATCCTCCTCCAGCGCCGCCGCAATTGTCATCGGCTTCCAGGTGGACCCCGGCTCGTATACCGTGCTGATACAGAAATTGCGCCAGATCTTGTTCCATTCCTCGAACAGAGTGTCCGAATCCATCGCGTCAATTTCTTCCTGCGTATAGATTGAGGTCAGATCCCTCGGATTATTCAGATCATAGCTCTGATTCACTCCCATTGCCAGAATATCCCCGTTATTCGGATCCATCACCAGAACTCCCGCGTTCTTCGCTCCGGTCGTCTCATAGAAGGAATCCAGATGCTTCTGAACAAGATGCTGGATATTGGCGTCAATCGTTGATACCACGGTATATCCGTTAACAGCCGGCTTTACGATGCGCTTCAGATTCAGTTCGGAATCATAATAGCCGTACTCTCTGCCATCCGTTCCGTTCAGAATGTCATTATAGTACTGCTCAATGCCTCCGGTACCCACATTTCCCGATGATGTGAATCCGATGACATGCGCGGCCAGATCCCCGTAAGGATAATTTCTCACATACTCTTCCTCGAACCAGACCCCGACAATCGAACTGTTCTCATCCAGAACCTCTGTCTCGAAGGAATTGACGATATCATACTCGAGATGCTTTCTGAGGACAATATACTGACTCTCCGGTCTGTCGGCCAGAGCCTGATCGATTTCCGTCCGGTCAATCCCGAAGTGAGCGCTGACCGCGTCACGGATCATATATTGATTCGTAATCTCATCCTTCCCGGCCGCAATATCCTCCTCGGTCTGTTCGGCAAGCGATTCCTCCTTCTGAAAAATCAGCTTCGCGTCCAGGATCAGATTATACATCAGATCGCTGCTTGCAAGAACCGTTCCGTTCCGGTCCGTAATCGAACCCCTCTGATAGGGCACCGTGGAACTGGTATAGCTTTGCTGAGACAATACTCTCTTCTCATACCGTTCTCCGTCTTTCCTGTTAATATAGGTAATCCTTCCGATCAGACCCCCCGCAGCCAGCAGTACAATCATAAAAACCACCATCAGCTTCCCCTGCATATAACGCATGAACCGCTTTTTCTTTTTTCTGTGATGCCTTCTTACCGCCATTTTAAATCCTTTCTTCCAAACTGATAATCAAAAGCTGATAACAAAAACGGGGTTTTGCCTGAAACATGTCCGAACATTCATTCCAGACGCCTGCGTCTCCCGATTTGCGGAATATCCGGCAGAGATCCGGCCCGTGCAGCTTCCACTGCGTATCCCTCATCCGAGCCAAATCTCCCACAAAACGGAACCACAGCCGACAAAAAGCAATGTTCAGACATGTTCTGGCAGAACCCATTCCATGTACTTCTGTGTGCGAACTATTCTAAAATATCATCCAGAATTGAGCTGCTCTGCGCTG
>DVNP01000335.1 GCA_018714285.1 Candidatus Caccomorpha excrementavium
AGAACGGGTTCGGAGGCGTGATCTTCCATGAGGCCTGCGGACATTCTCTGGAGGCGTCTTCCGTTGCGCTCGGACAGTCCCAGTTTGCCGGAAAGCTGGGACAGCAGATTGCGAATCCCAAGCTGACCGCCATTGATGACGGTACGATCCCGAATGCGTGGGTGTCGATTAATATTGATGACGAGGGGGTGCCGGCGCAGAAGAAGATCCTGATTGAGAACGGAATTTTAAAGTCCTATATGGTGGATAAGCTGAACGGCAGGCGGATGGGAATGGAATCTACGGGCTCCGGACGGCGTCAGGATTATACCTTTGAACCGACCTCAAGAATGACGAATACGTATATTGCGAACGGGCCGGACAGGAACGAGGACATTATCTCTTCGATTGAATACGGGCTGTATGCGAAAAGCATGGGCGGAGGATCGGTGAATCCGGTTACCGGAGAGTTTAATTTCGCGGTTACGGAAGGATATCTGATTCGAAACGGCAGAATCGCGGAGCCGGTCCGCGGAGCAAGTCTGATCGGCAAGGGTTCCGAGGTGCTTATGAATATTGATATGATTGGACAGAATCTTATGACGGCGCAGGGAATGTGCGGAGCGGCCAGCGGAAGTATTCCCACGGATGTCGGCCAGCCGCTGATCCGTGTTTCTTCCATTACGGTCGGCGGACGTTAGGGGGTGGCATCAATGAATTATGAAGAAATGAAGCAGGCTTTGATTGAGGCGGCCGAGGCGGCAGGCATCAAAGATTATGAGATATATTCAGAAGAGAGCAGCGCGCAGAGCGTGGAAACCTATCAGCATGAGATTAGCCAGTTCTCTTCGGAAACCGGATTCGGGATCAGCCTGCGCTGCATTGTAAACGGGAAGACCGGAGCCGCGGCAACCGAGGTGTGTTCCAGGGAGGAAGCCGTAAGACTGGTTGCTGCAGCGGCTGCAAACGCGGAGCTGATCGAAAGCACGGACGAAGTATATCTGCATGAAGCGGGGGATTCGTATGAATCCAGAACGAAGGAAGCGCAGGAGCTGCCCGGAACCAGGGAAATGATCCGCCTTGCGCTTTTGTGCCAGGAAGAGGCCTATGCGGCAGACGGGAAGGTGGCTGACGGGACGCAGAGCGCGGTCATGGCTTCCCGGAAGAGCGTGAGGATCTATAATTCAAAGGGACTGAATCTTGAGAACAGTATCTCGGGCAGCGGGGCTTATGTCAGCGCGATTGTGAAACAGGACGATGAAATGTATGACGGAACGGAATACCGTTTCGAGCCGCTCTCCGAAATTGATGCGAAAGATACGGCGCAGACCGCCGTTGCCCGGGCGCTCTCCTCAATCGGCGCAGGAAGCGTTAAGACCGGGCGCTATCCGGTTATTTTAAAGGATACGCAGATGGGCGCGCTGATGAGGGCGTTCTTCGGCGTTTTTTCCGCGGAGGATGCGCAGAAGGGTCTTTCCCTGTTAAGCGGCAAAGAAGGAGAGAAGATAGCGGCAGACTGCATTACCGTTACGGACGATCCGTTTTATCCGGATTTCCCGGCGCAGCAGCCGTTTGACGCGGAGGGAGTCGCAACACGGAAGAAGAATGTGATTGAGAAGGGCGTACTGAATACGCTGCTGCATAATCTGAAGACAGCCGCGAAGGCGAATACGGCCAGCACAGGCAACGCGGCGAGAGACGGCTATGCAGGAAGCGTGACGGTTGCGCCGTACAGCTTTTATCTGGCACCGGGTACGGATACGAAGGAGGAGCTGTTTGCCAAAGCAGAGGGCGGCATTTATGTTACGCAGCTGAAGGGACTGCATGCCGGAGCCAATGCGGTGACAGGAGATTTTTCGCTTGAATGCAGAGGATTCCTGATTGAAGAAGGCAAGGCCGGCAGACCGGTCTGCTCCTTTACGATAGCGGGAAATTTCTTTGAGCTTCTTAAGAAAATCGAAGCGGTCGGCAATGAGGTGAAGTTCGGACCTTCCAGAGGCGGTATGCGCTTTGGAGCGCCCTGTGTATATGTCTCTGAGATGGCAGCGGCCGGAGAATAGAATCGAAAGAGAGGATACGGCATGTTAGATATTAAGTTTGTCAGGGAGAATCCTGATATTGTGAAGCAGAATATTAAGAATAAGTTCCAGGATGCGAAGCTTCCGCTGGTTGATGAAGTAATAGAGCTGGATCGGGAGAGCAGAAGCGCCAAGCAGGAGGCGGACGGCCTTCGCGCGGAGAGAAACAAAATCTCCAAACAGATCGGCGGTCTGATGGCGAAGGGACTGAAAGCGGAAGCAGAGGAGATGAAGAAGAGGGTCACGGAGGATTCCGAACGCCTGGTCGGGCTTGAGGCAAAGGAGACCGAGCTTCAGGAGCGGATTAAAAAGATTATGATGATGATTCCGAATATCATTGATCCGAGCGTGCCGATCGGAAGGGATGACAGTGAGAATGTCGAGCTTGAACGCTTTGGCGAGCCCGTGGTTCCGGATTATGAGATTCCGTATCATACGGAGATTATGGAGAGCTTCGGGGGAATTGATCTCGACAGCGCGAGAAAGGTGGCCGGGAACGGCTTCTACTACCTGATGGGCGATATCGCGAGACTGCATTCTGCCGTGATATCCTATGCGCGGGATTTCATGATTGATCGCGGATTCACGTATTGTGTGCCTCCGTTCATGATTCGCAGCGATGTCGTTACCGGTGTGATGAGCTTCGCCGAAATGGATGCCATGATGTATAAGATCGAAGGAGAGGATCTGTATCTGATCGGAACAAGCGAGCATTCCATGATTGGCAAGTTCATTGATACGATTATTCCGGAGGAATCGCTTCCCTATACTCTGACAAGCTATTCTCCGTGCTTCCGCAAGGAAAAGGGCGCTCACGGACTGGAAGAACGCGGCGTATACCGGATTCATCAGTTCGAGAAGCAGGAGATGATCGTTGTCTGCAGGCCCCAGGAGAGTATGCAGTGGTATGATAAGCTGTGGAAGAATACGGTTGACTTCTTCCGTTCGTTGGATATTCCGGTCAGAACCCTGGAATGCTGTTCCGGAGATCTTGCGGATCTGAAGGTGAAGTCCGTAGACGTGGAGGCGTGGTCTCCAAGACAGAAGAAGTATTTTGAAGTGGGAAGCTGCTCGAATCTGGGAGACGCGCAGGCGCGCCGTTTGAAGATCCGCGTTGCGGGCGAGAACGGCAAGTATTTCGCGCATACTCTGAATAATACCGTGGTCGCTCCGCCGAGAATGCTGATAGCGTTCCTTGAGAATAATTTGAATGCGGACGGAAGCGTTACGATTCCGGCGGTCCTTCAGCCGTATATGGGCGGAATGACCAGGATTGTAAAGAAATAAAGAGTCTGCCGCGCAAAGGCAGAAAACGCCGTCAGGGATACGAGACATAACGCTCATCCCTGACGGCGTTTTCTGTTCTTTTTAATTTGTCAGGCAAACCGTAATCTGCCGTACTGCTTTTGTAGGATACCTGCTGTCAGTCCTGCACCGCCAGCCGCTTTACCTGTGTGATCGCGCTGCGGACCGGCGGAAGGGCAAGCAGAATCAGGGTAATGGCCGCTTCTGCGGCAAGGTAGCTGCCGTTATAGGCAATGGAATAGACGAGGGGACTCATGCCTGTGCCTTCCGCGGAAGAAGCGAAGAAAATTACGCCGGAGAGCACCGCGAATACGAAGCGGCCCAGCACGCCGAAGAGATAACCTTTAATCAGGCCGTATCTGGACTGTGAGAAGAAACCGGACAGTCCGAGAGCGCCGAAGGCGAAGATATAATCGACGAACATCTGAGGGATGCTTAAAATATAGGGGTCCAGAATCAGCTGGAGGAAACCGTATGCAACCGCAGTTACAATTCCGATTTTCGCGCCGTACCAGTATCCGATCAGAGTAATGAACAGCATGCTGAACAGGGTAACGGATCCGCCCATCGGCATATCAAACAGCTTTAAAAAGCTTGTGGCAGTCGCGAGCGCGATGGAAAGAGCGGCGAATACCAGCTGTCTTGTGCTGAAGGCGTGCCTGCCTTTGCCCGTTTTGCTGCTAAGAAAGGCGGCAAGCAGCAGAAGGATGATCATTACGGCAACCAGAGCCGTATAACCAAGCAGGGTGGGATTGTAGATCGTGCCGCCGTATCCGTCGTCAACAGCGGTTGCGAAGATGCTTAAGAACATAAAAAAACCTCCTTTGTATGCATGGAGGGACCACAAATATGCTTCCTTACGCCGGTATTAGCCGGATCAAGTAATAAGGGTCGGCGTGATTTCACGCCTCTCAGCCGTGGCTCCCCTAGCGGATATGTATTCGGAATTCAAATGTATCATAATACAACGCAGGATTCTTGTCAATAGCGGCAAAACCACGCAGGAGGGAAATCTTTAAAAACAGGATTTCAAACGGCAGGAGAAGGTATATTTTGTGATTCCTTTTAGAAAGCCCTTGCCATTCGGAGGATTATTTTCTATAATGCTATTGAAGCCGGTTCCTGCCGGCCGGATACGAATGATTGAGGAGGCGGTGATTTGAAAGACAAGAGAACGGTTATATTGATTGTATTGGTCTTGCTGGCGGTTATGGCCGGAGGGTTTACCATAATTTCGCATGCTGTTGATTCGCGCAGAAAAGCTTCGGCCGGCGCAGTATCCGATTCGGAGGAGACTGCCGGTACGGATGAAGCGAAGGAGACCGGAACGGAAAACGGGACTCTTCCGGACGGGGAGTCCGGGGCAGAGGAAGAGACGGTTTCCTCTTCCGAATCCGCAGCGGAATCCGGGACATACGAAGAGACGACACAGCCGGAAGAAACGACGCAGCAGGAAGAGATAACGCAGCCGGAAGAAACAACCCGGCAGGAAGAGACAACGCAGCCGGAAGAGACAACGCAGCCGGAAGAGACAACGCAGCCAGCAGTAACGACGCAGCCGGCAGCAACGACACAGCCGGCAGAGCCTGAGACTGAGAGCCGGACCGAACAGGAGACAACCCGGCCGGCAGAGCCGTCCACAGCGGAAGAGACACAGTCCGGCGCGGAGGAGATACGGGCGGCCGCCGTGATTGCCATTGACGCGGGCCATCAGGGAAAGGGTAATTATGAACAGGAGCCGGTCGGTCCGGGAGCTTCCGAGACGAAGGCGAAGGTATCTTCCGGTACGCAGGGAGTCTCAACGGGAGTTCCGGAGTATGAGCTTACGCTTGAGATTTCTCTGAAGCTGAAGGAGGAATTTCTCTCAAGAGGCTACGAGGTCGTCATGATCCGGGAGACAAACGATGTCAATCTGAGCAACAAAGAGCGGGCCGAAATTGCGAATGAAGCCGAAGCGGACGTATTCTTAAGGATTCACGCGGACGGTTCGGAGAACCGGTCCGCAAACGGAGCCAGCGCCCTGTATCCGTCTGAGAGCAATCCGTATGTCGCGTATCTGAGCGAGGCGTCCAAGAAGCTCTCCGAAGAGGTCGTGAATCATCTGTGTGAGGAGACGGGCGCAAGGAACAGGGGAGCCGTTGTCCGGGATGATATGAGCGGCATCAACTGGTGCGAGGTGCCGGTGACGATTATTGAGATGGGATTCATGACGAATCCGGAGGAAGACGAGAAGATGCAGACCGAGGAGTATCAGGATAAAATCGTGAAGGGGATCTGCGACGGGGTAGAGGCATATCTGAATTCGCGGTAGAGTCCGATGAGAAAAGGCAGTGCGCGAAGAGGCGCAAAACAGGAGCAGCGATGAGAAATATTAAATTAGAGATTGAATATGACGGCGGCCGCTACGAGGGCTGGCAGAAGCAGGCAGGAAGACAGCAGGGCGTTGCCGTACAGGAGAAGTTGGAGGATGTGCTCCGGAAAATGACGCAGGAGGAGATCGAACTGATCGGCGCGGCAAGAACCGAGGCCGGCGTACATGCCTATGCCCAGATCGCGAATTTCCGGAGTGAGACGCAGATGAAGCTGCATGAGATCAAACATTATATGAACCGGTATCTTCCGAGAGACATTGCGGTAACCGGCGTGTGGGAAGCGCCGGAGCGGTTCCACGCAGCCTTTCATGCAAAGGCGTTCCTGTATGAATACCGGATTGGAATCGGCGAGGTTCCGTCTGTGTTTGAACGAAGATACAGCTATTACAGCTTTGACAGACTGGATATCAGAAAGATGCAGGAAGCGGCTGCGTTCTGTATCGGACGGCATGATTTCAGGGCATTCTCCGATAACCGGAGAATGAAGAAATCGACCGAGCGTGAGATCTTTGAGATCGATATCTACGGTGATTCCGCGGAGATTCTGATATCAGTCAAGGGGGATGATTTCTGGCCGAATATGGTAAGAATTCTTGTGGGAACCCTGATGCAGGCCGGAAATGGAGCCATAGCGCCCGCCAGGATGAAGGAGATTATCCAAAGCAGGGATCGTTCTCTTGCAGGAGAAACGGCGGAAGCGAGGGGTCTGTTTTTGCGGGAATGCTGTTATTAAGAGAATAGAATCAGAAAAAGAAAGGTGGTTGGAGCGAGTGCGCGTACTGATAAAGAACGGATATCTCATTGATCCGGGAAACAGCAGAGAGGGAAGATTTGATCTGCTTCTCGATAACGGCGTGGTAGCGGAGGTTGCGCCGTCTCTGGATTCTGTGAATGCGGATGAGGTAATTGATGCGGACGGGAACTGGGTGATGCCGGGATTCATTGATCTTCATGTGCATTTCAGAGAACCGGGATATGAGTATAAAGAGACGATTGCAACCGGAGCGGCTGCGGCTGCGGCCGGCGGATATACGACCGTATGCCCGATGCCGAATACGAATCCTGTCATTGACTCTGCATTCATGGTGGAATATCTGAAGCTGAAAGCAGAGAAGGTGTCCGGGATTCATATCATTCCCGTCGGCGCGGTGACAAAGGGACAGAAGGGAGAAGAGCTTGCGGACATCGAAGGGATGGCTGCGGCCGGAGCGCTCGCGCTGAGCGAAGACGGCAGGTCCGTAATGGACGCGGCGCTGTACCGGGAGGGGATGAAGGCGGCGAAGAAGGCCGGCCTTGCAGTTTTTGCCCACTGCGAGGATAAATCCCTGGCTGCGGGGGGCGTTATGAACGCGGGACCTGCGGCAAAACGTCTGGGACTTCCCGGCATTACGAACGCGGTGGAGGATGTGATTGCGGCGAGAGATATTCTCCTTGCGAAGGAGACGGGAGTCCGTCTTCATCTGTGCCACTGCTCCACGAGGGACAGCGTGGAATTCGTCAGGATGGCGAAGGAGGAGGGGCTTTCTGTCACCGGCGAGGTATGCCCGCACCATTTTGCCATGTGTGATGAGGAGATTACGCGGGATGACGGTAATTTCAAGATGAATCCGCCCCTGCGTTCCGGCAAGGATATGGAAGCGCTCAGACAGGGACTGCGGGACGGTATCATGGATGTCATCTCCACGGATCACGCTCCGCACGGAGAGGCTGAGAAGAATCAGTCCATGGCTAAGGCGCCGTTCGGCATTGTGGGTTCCGAGACGGCATTCGCTCTGACCGTGACGACGCTGGTGAAGGGAGGATATCTGACTCCCATGCAGCTGGTCGAGAAGATGAGCCTGAACCCCGCCCGGATTCTCGGAATCAATGCCGGCAATCTTGCGCCCGGCAGACCCGCGGATCTGGTGATTGCGGATCCGGACAGGGAGTATGTAATCGATCCCTCAAAGTTCTGCTCTAAGGGCAGGAATACCCCGTTTGCGGGCAGAAGGGTATCCGGAATGGTTCTCCGCACGATTGTAGGCGGCGTGACCGTATATTGCGCAGAGGAATGAACAGGGACGGCCGCAGGGCTCTCCCGGCCCGGCCGGATGAGGATAAGGATGCGCCGGCGCGGCGCAGAATAGGAGGATGAAATGATTCAACAGTTAATAGAAAAGATTGCCGCACTCAATGCGCCCATTGTCGTTGGGCTGGATCCGATGCTGAATTATGTGCCGGAGTATGTGAAGACCGCGGCATATGAGGAATATGGAGCGACGCTTGAGGGCGCGGCTGAGGCAATCTGGCAGTTCAACAGGGAAATCATTGACATGGTATATGACCTGATTCCCGCGGTAAAGCCGCAGATTGCCATGTACTAGCAGTTCGGAATCCCGGGGATGATCGCGTTCAAGAAGACCGTGGATTACTGTAAGGAGAAGGGGCTGATTGTAATCGGGGACATTAAGAGAGGAGATATCGGTTCCACTTCGGCAGCCTATGCGGCAGGACATATCGGCAGGGTGAAGGTGGGAATCAATACCTGGGAGGGCTTCGGTGAAGATTTCGTTACCGTGAATCCCTATCTCGGCTCCGACGGAGTGAAGCCGTTTATCGATGTCTGCAAAGAAGAGAATAAGGGCTTATTCATTCTTGTCAAAACCTCGAATCCTTCCAGCGGAGAGTTCCAGGATCAGCTGGTTGACGGGACGCCGCTTTATGAACTGGTCGGCCGCAGGGTCGCGCAGTGGGCCGAGGAGTGCATGGACGGCTCTTACAGCAATATCGGAGCCGTAGTAGGCGCGACATATCCGAAGATGGGGCAGGCATTAAGAAAGATTATGCCGAAGTCCTATATTCTGGTACCGGGCTATGGCGCGCAGGGAGGCAAGGCAGAGGATTTGCTTCCGTACTTTAATAAGGACGGACTCGGAGCGATTGTGAATTCGTCGCGCGGCATCATCGCGGCCTATAAGCAGGAGAAGTACGCGAAGTTCGGAGAGGAGAATTTCGGGGATGCCTCAAGGCAGGCCGTAATTGATATGCGGGAAGATATCATGTCGGCTCTGAAGCGCGGGAATGTCTTTTGCGGCGCAGACAAATAAGAAATAAAAGGATCAGCAGACATACGGGAAGGAAGATGTTCTTATACCGGATGTACAGAGCCGCGGCGTCTGCCCAGTTCTCACGAAGCAGATAGCCCAGTCCGATCAGAATCGTATTCCATACGGTGATGCCGATCGCGGACGCGCCGAAGAATATGGAAGGCTTCTGGCCGGCGGCTCCGGCAATAAAGGCTATGTAGGTACGGCAGATCGGGATCAGTCTGCCGAAGCAGACGGCAAATGCGCCGTAAGCCTCGAACTTCTCTCTGGAGCTGCGGATTCCCCTCTCTGTTTTCGGGAATTTCTTTGTTAATCTGTTCAGCAGGGCATTTCCTCCGATTCGTCCTGCCAGATAGCAGATTCCGGTTCCCAGAAGACCGGCCGTTACGCTGGCGGGAAGTAAGAGGAAAAAGGAAATATTCTCCGCGGAAGCGGCCGCCCCGCAAAAAGGGAGGACGATTTCGCTCGAGATCGGGAAGCAGGCGTATTCCAGAAGAATCATCAGAAGCATTGCGGCAAGCCCGAAACGGCTTAGTAACTGCAGCAGAGTGTTCATATCAGTATCCTTGCGGGGATGGTTGTTACAATATATGCGGCAGGCATGATAAGGGTGAACAAAAATAAGAACGGAGGGTATATATGGAGAAAAAATGGTGGCATACTTCGGTTGTGTATCAGATTTATCCGAGAAGCTTTATGGATTCGAACGGAGATGGAATCGGTGATATTCCGGGTATTATCGGGAAATTAGATTATCTGAAGGAGCTTGGAATCGACGTAATCTGGCTCAGCCCGGTCTTCAAATCTCCGAATGATGACAACGGATATGATATCAGTGATTATCGGGATATTATGGATGATTTCGGAACGATGGCGGATATGGAGGAGCTGCTTAAGCAGGCGAAGGAGCGCGGGATCGTAATTCTGATGGATCTTGTGGCCAATCATACCTCGGATGAGCATGCCTGGTTCGTGGAGGCGAGAAAGTCGAGGGATAATGAATACAGAGATTACTATATCTGGCGCGACCCTGTCAACGGACACGAGCCGAACGGCCTGCGCTCTACCTTTTCGGGAAGCGCGTGGGAATGGGATGAGGCAACCGGACAGTATTATCTTCATCTGTTCAGCAAAAAGCAGCCGGATCTGAACTGGGAGAATCCGAAGGTCAGAGAAGAGATCTGGGATCTGATGAACTTCTGGATCGATAAGGGAATCGGCGGCTTTCGAATGGATATGATTGAGCTGATCGGAAAGCTTCCGGATCAGGAGATTACGGCAAACGGACCGAAGCTTCATGAGTATATCCGGGAAATGAACGAGCATACCTTCGGCAGCAGGGATCTGCTGACAGTCGGGGAATGCTGGGGCGCTGACATTGAGATCGCGAAGCAGTATTCCAATCCTGCGAACCACGAGCTGAGCATGATCTTTCAGTTCGAGCATATCGGGCTGGATCAGCAGCCGGGGAAGGAGAAGTGGGATCTGAAGCCGCTTGTTCTTTCTGATCTGAAGCGTACTTTAAGCAAATGGCAGACCGCGTTCCATGGGGACGGCTGGAACAGTCTTTTCTGGAATAATCACGATCTGCCGCGTGCGGTCTCAAGATTCGGCGATGACAAAAATTACCGGAAGGAAAGCGCGAAGATGCTGGCTACCCTGCTGCACGGAATGGCAGGAACCCCCTATATCTATCAGGGCGAGGAGCTTGGAATGACAAATGTGCGTTTCGGTACAATTGAGGAATACAGGGATATTGAGACTCTGAATATGTACCATGAGAGGCTGAACGCGGGGTATGAGGAGTCCGACATTATGAAATCGATCTATGCGAAGGGAAGGGACAACGCGCGGACTCCGATGCAATGGGATGACTCCGGGAATGCCGGATTCACGACGGGAACTCCCTGGATTGCCGTCAATCCGAATTATAAGTTGATTAACGCAAAAAGCGCGCTTGAAGATCCGAACTCAATCTTTTATTATTATAAGAGGCTGATTGCGCTGCGCAGGCAGTACGATATTCTTGTCTACGGCGACTATGAGCTGCTGGCGCCGGAGGATGAGCAGATCTTTGCCTACAGAAGAAATCTGGACGGCGAGAGTCTGATCGTGGCATGCAATTTCACGGACGAATCGTCCTCCTTCGAGCTGCCGGAGGATCTGCCCGAGGAGGGACGGGAGGTACTGATTGAGAATTATGAGGAAGAGATTCTGCATGGAGTGGTGAAGATGAAGCCCTATGAGGCGAGAATGTATCACTGGAAGCAGAAATAAAGTGAGGAGGAGCCTGCAAAAGGAGAGACGGAATGTATAACGATTTATTTACGATTGGACCCTTCACGGTTCACGGCTACGGGCTGATGATCGCGATTGGGATCATTGCCGCGCTGCTTGTGACGCTGAAAAGGTGCCGCAGATTCGGACTGAGCGACGACGCGGTACTGGATATTGCTCTGTTAGCCGTGCCGGGCGGGTTTATCGGAGCCAAGCTGCTGTATCTGATTGTGGAGCTGCCGGCGGTGATCGCAGGAACGCTTTCCTGGAGAGCGATCTGGGAAGGATTTGTGATCTATGGCGGCATTATCGGGGGCGTGGCTGCCGCAATGATATACTGCAAGATTAAGAAGCTGAACTTCTGGAAGTATTTTGATCTGGCGCTTCCGGCTGTCGCGCTCGCGCAGGGCTTCGGGCGCATCGGCTGCTTCTTGGCGGGATGCTGTTACGGAAAGGAGACGAATTCCGTCTTCGGCATCGTGTTTCATCATTCGGCGTATGCGCCGAACGGGGTGAAGCTCCTGCCAACGCAGCTGATATCCAGTATCGGCAATTTCGCGATTGCGGGTATTCTGTTTGCGATGGCAAGAAAGAACAGGAAGGACGGACGGGTCGGAAGCATGTACCTGATTCTGTACGGAACGGGACGGTTCCTGGTAGAATTCTTACGGGACGATCCGCGCGGAAGCGTGGGCATCTTATCGACTTCGCAGTTTATTTCGCTGTTCATTGTCGCGGCAGGCATCATTCTGTATGTAATCTTCGGAAGAAGGCCGGATTCCCCGCAGACGGCAGAGCAGACGGATCGGGAGGAACCGGACGGAAATAAAGAGACTGCAGACGTGGAGATCCCGGAATCTGAGGATAAGGAAGCCGGCGGGAAGGAGTCCGGGAAAGAGGAATCAGGGGAAGAGAATCCCGGGGAAGCAGAATCCGGCGCGGCGGAGACGAAAGAGAGCCGCGATGCGCAGTAACGGATCTCTCAGAAAGGAAATAAGATGGATATCATGAATCAGATATCTGGCAGTTATGAGCACAAGGTGCAATATTATGAAACCGATCAGATGGGAATTGTACACCATTCTAATTATATTCGATGGTTTGAGGAAGCCAGAACCGATCTGATGGATAAGATCGGGTTCGGGTATTCTAAGATGGAACAGAGCGGCATTCTCCTTCCGGTCCTGGCTGCATCCGCGGAATATAAGCATCCGGCCCAATATGGGGAGATTGTCAGGATCATTCCGCGTGTTACGGAGTTTACCGGCGTGAAGCTTACGGTGAGCTATGTGGTGGAGAATGCGGTATCTGGAGAGAGAAAAGCAACAGGAGAGAGAAAAGCAACAGGAGAGACCAGACACGGATTTGTAAACCAAAAGATGAGCCCTGTCCGGCTAAAGAGGGATTATCCAGAGATCTATCAGATATTTTCGGAGCTTCTTGAATCGGGAAAGAGGTAAAAATAACTGCGGCTTTCCGCGCGGCAGGCGGGATATGCGGCAAAGACTTTCGTTGAAGTCTTTGGCATATTCCGCCTGCTTTTTGCTGCGCTTCAGCGCATCATTTTCCGGATCGCGTCGATCTTGAGCTTATCCTGAGGAGTCAGATCTCTGGTTAAAAGATCGAACATCAGATCGCTCTCCGTTCTGGTGAAGGAAAGCCCCAGCGCTTTCATCCGGGCATTTGCCTTCAGAAGAAGAGGAAGGGCCTTATCGAGCGATGTGTTGGATGCTTCGTCGGCCAGCTCATTGAGAATAAGCAGCTTTCCGGGGTCCAGATTCTTAAGTCTAGGGTCATTTTTCCAGTTGGTATTCATGCTTGGCTGCATCATCCTTTCTTTGAGACTTCTGTGGGGGAGGCGCCGGCAGGGGCTTTGGGATTGACGGCGCGCGGTTCTTTCATGCCGTTTGTCTGCTCTGAAGCCTTCTGACGGACAGGATAACTGTCCGGCTGATCGAAGCCGTCATAATAGGTACAGCTGCAGACATCTGCGTCAGGCGGAATAGTATACGGAAGAGTTCCCGGAGTGTAATGTGCATAAGGGGCCCCGGCGGATGTCTCCGTATCAGAAGAAGAGTTCCCGGACTTAGAAGAGTTTCCGGGTTCGGGCGCAGGGGGATTATCGGAAGGCGTGAGCAGGAGCTTCAGAGCCTGAAGGGTATCCTGCTGTTCTTTCGGAACAAGTAAGGTGAGAAGATCCGTGACAGAGTCCTGTGAAGAAGAGTTCCGGAACATAGAATTCTGCGGCGCGGATTCTGCGCGGCCGGTATCGGGTTCCCCGTCATGCGGTTTCTCTCCGGTGTCCGAGAGCGTCCGCATGATTTCCGCCATCTTCATGAAGGAATCCAGATCCGGGCCGGAAGATGCAGGCGCGCCCTGACGGAGGGGCTCAGACTCGTCTTCTGGCTGTCCGGACGGATACCCCGCCGGGTTGAACTCTGACATAAACGGGGCGAGGCTCTGGTACATTTCATAGAATTTGCGGGCATTGTTCAGCCCGGCAAACAGATCAAGCAGCTTCAGCTCGGACGGATTGGCAACCTGCCGGACGCTGTGGATCAGTCCGTCCGGATCGGCAATGAGATTGGCGGGCTGCGTATATTGAAATGCCGTCAGTGTATCCCTGACCCGAAATTCACGGGCGGCTTCAAAGAATTCGATTCCCTTCAGGAGCAGATCAAGAGGGCCCTTAAGCCCGGAATTCAGATAGGGAAGCGCGGCGCGCAGCAGTCTGGCCGTATGATCCGCACTGCCGCCGTTTGTGCCCATGTCTGCTCCATAGTCCATTTGCGCTGTATCTTCCATGCAAGACCCTCCTCATCCTTTCTGACGGCTCAAAATATTCATTCCGCTGCGTGGTAAGCGCCGGTGTGCTGATTATTTGTTCCCGCAGGAAGGATTATTTTTATTGTCCTTATAATATATTCAGGAGAGACAAAAAAATGACAGCCGCCCCTGCGGGAGACTGTCATGCGCAAATGTCCCTGCATCGTGTTCAGTCCGGATAGATAAGCCGGCTGCTGTCAATGTCTATCAGAACTTCGTCAAGATAACGGCGGGCAATCAGCCTGGCCATGGGGAGATTCATATCCAGATAATTGCCGCAGCAGGCGGCCGCGGCTCCGGGAATTTCTCCCTCATAATCCCGTATGAATTCAAACATGCCGGTGATCAGACCGACAATCTCATGTGACTCGTAATCGCCTGCGAGCAGCAGGTAAAATCCGGTGCGGCATCCCATCGGACCGAAATACAGAATCTTATCCGCATAATCCTTATGATTGCGCAGATAGGTTGCGCCAAGATGCTCGATGGTATGAATCTCGGCCGTATTAATCACCGGTTCGTAATTCGGCCTTGTAATCCGGATATCAAACGTTGTAATCACCTCGCTGCCGGCTCTGTCCCTGCGGGAAACATAGATCCCGGGAAGAAGGCGGAGATGATCGACCGTAAAGCTTGCGATTGGCTTCATAGCATTACCTCCGTGTATGCTTTGTATGGTATCGGTATTATTATAATCGATGTGAGGGGGAAGTCAATCATGAAACAGGCGGATGGCGCCGTTGATAAATTCTTTTCCCGTTCCTAATCAAATCTTTAGATTTCTCCGCTTTACAATTTCAGATTTGTATATTATAAAATAACTATAAACAAAATGAAAAAAGATCAAATTTGGAGGCGTCTTATACGGCGCAGGAATTGAGATCCATATGAATATAGGACTGTTTACAGAGACATATTATCCGGAAATTAACGGAGTTGCGAATTCTGTTTATATGCTGAAGGAAGAGCTGGAGCGCATGGGTCATAATGCATATGTATTCACGACAACAACGCCGGGAGCCCCGAAAGCAGAGCGCAATGTGTTCCGTGTCAGGAGTATTCCCTGCGCATTTCTGACGGAACGGCGTGTCGGGATGTTTTATTCTCCAAAGCTGGCGCATCTGATTAAAAGACTGCATCTGGATGTGATACATACCCATACGGAATTTTCCCTGGGTATCTTTGGACGGATTATGGCAAGGGAGCTTGGTATTCCGGTGGTACATACCTACCATACAATTTATGAGGATTATACGCATTATATCGCGCATTTTAAGGCTCTGGACAGAAGGGCGAAGGCATTCGTAAGAGTATACTCAAGGTTCTGCTGCAATACCGCGGAACGGGTCATCGTACCTACGCAGAAGGTCAGGCAGCTTCTGTGCGGATACCGCGTGTCCCGGAATATCGATGTGATTCCGACAGGAATTGATCTGGACAAATTCCGCAGAGAAACCTATAATGAAGAAGAAGTAGAGAGGATTCGGGAAAGCCTTGGAATCGGGAAGAACGAGAAGGTTCTGCTCTATATCGGACGGGTTTCTCAGGAGAAGAATATTGCGGAGATTCTGGACGGATATGCGCAGTATGCGGGAATGCATGAGGATGTCAGATTTGTGATGATCGGCAGCGGTCCCGAGCTTGAGAAGCTGGAGGAACAGGCGGAAAAGCTTGGGATTACGGACAGGGTTATCTTTGCGGGGGCGCGTCCCTGGGATGAAATTGGCAAATATTATCTGCTCGGAGATGTGTTCGTAAGCGCTTCACAGAGCGAGACGCAGGGGCTTACCTATATCGAGGCCATGGCTGCGGGACTGCCGGTGGTTGCAAAGAAGGATCCATGTCTGGATGATGTCCTGAGGGACGGGGTGAACGGATATACGTTCACGAACCGGGAAGAGTTCCTTCTTGCCCTGGATCATGTTCTGTACAGCGGCAGGCAGGAGGAGTATGCGAAGAATTCGCTGGAAGCGGTGAAGCGGTATTCCAGAGAGTCTTTTGCGCGGAGCGTGCTTGCTCTTTATCAGGATCTGAAAGAAGAGGCGGATACCGTGAAAGCAGCCGGAGAGAATGAGCAGATGCCGCAGAGCTTAGGCCCTATCTACTTCCACAGCTTTGAAGAGGTAAGGAGCGGAATTCATGGAAGCAGAAAGAGAAAAAGCGGCTGACGGGCTTGTATTTGAGCCGGTCAGGACAATGGAACAGATAAAGGAGATGACGGATCTGGCGAATGAGATCTGGCATGAGTATTTTATATCGATTTTGCCGGCCGGTCAGATCGACTATATGGTAGAGAAGTTCCAGTCGGCGGGCGCAGTGGAGGAGCAGCTTGCGAACCAGAATTATCAGTATTTCATGCTATGGCTTTCGGACAGGCTGATCGGGTATACTGGTATTGTAGAGCAGCCGAAGGAAAAGAAATTATTCTTAAGCAAGCTGTACATTGAGAAAAGCTTCCGCGGCAGAGGCTATGCGAGCAGGACCTTTGAATTCCTCGAACAGCTCTGCAGGAGGAAGGGGCTTTCGATGATCTGGCTGACGGTAAACCGGTTCAATGACAATACGATTCGGATCTATGAAAAGAAAGGCTTTGTAAAGGCGCGTACGCAGGCCGCGGATATCGGAGGCGGCTATATTATGGATGATTACATCATGGAAAAATATTTTTCTTGACTTTTTATCCCTCCATGATATAATTAAGACGGCCGAATCGCGTAAGATCCGGACAGGAAAGCCTGTTCGCGGCGACGGCGCAGGATCCGGATGAATGCGGCCGGGCCGGTATCCGTCAGGATGCGGGCCGGGCTTAGCCTGACATAATGAGATAACAGACAGCAGGTACGGTGATTCCGTTATCATCATATTTGAGCAGGAAGCGGCAGGCGGATTGCAGGCAGCTTCAAGAAGGGTGGAACCGCACAGCTATGATCCGTCCCTTTCGGTTTATGATGGCCGGAAGGGGCGGATTTTTTCATGACAAGAGAGCCGTAAAGCCTGCTGTTTTAATCTGCGTTTTGAAATGGAGGAATCAGAATGAAGGTAATTTTAAAGGACGGTACGGTAAAGGAGTATCAGGGCGCGATGACTGTCATTGACATCGCAAATGACATCAGCGAAGGACTTGCAAGAGCGGCCTGCGCCGCGCGGCTGGACGGCAGGACGGTGGATCTGCGCACTATGGTGGAGGATGGAGAGCACGAGCTGAGCATCCTGACCTTTCAGGATGAAGAAGGAAGGGCGGCTTACCGCCATACGGCATCCCATGTGCTTGCGCAGGCGGTAAAGAGACTGTATCCGGACGCGAAGCTTGCGATTGGACCCTCGATCGATACGGGCTTTTATTATGATTTTGACTGCCCGCCTTTTGACAGAGAAGCGCTTGATGCTCTCGAGAAGGAGATGAAGAAGATCATCAAAGAGGGGGAAAAGGTGACACGTTTTACGCTGCCCAGGGATGAGGCGATCCGGTTCATGGAAGAAAAACTAGAGCCCTATAAGGTAGAATTGATTCAGGATCTTCCGGAGGATGCTGAGATTTCATTTTACAGCCAGGGCGAGTTCACGGATCTGTGCGCGGGGCCTCACCTGATGAGTACAAAGAGCCTGAAGGCCGTTAAGCTGATCTCATCCTCTGGGGCGTATTGGAGAGGGAATGAGAAGAACAAGATGTTAACCAGAATCTACGGAACCGCATTTACGAAGAATGCAGATCTGGATGCGTATCTGGTTCACCTTGAAGATATCAAAAAGAGGGATCACAATAAGCTGGGACGGGAAATGGAGCTGTTCGCGACCGTGGATGTTATCGGACAGGGACTTCCTCTGCTGATGCCGAAGGGCGCGAAGATGATTCAGACCCTTCAGCGCTGGATTGAGGATGAGGAAGAGAAGCGCGGCTATATGAGGACCAAAACCCCACTGATGGCGAAGAAGGATCTTTATATTATTTCCGATCACTGGAATCATTATAAAGAGGGAATGTTCGTACTCGGAAACGAGAATGACGAGAATTCGGAGGTATTCGCGCTGCGGCCCATGACCTGCCCGTTCCAGTATTATGTCTATAAGCAGAGTCAGAAAAGCTACCGCGATCTGCCCTGCCGCTACGGCGAGACTTCGACGCTGTTCCGCAACGAGGATTCCGGCGAGATGCACGGATTAACCAGAGTCAGGCAGTTCACCATATCCGAGGGACATCTGATTGTGACGCCGGAGCAGATTGAGGATGAATTCGCGGGCTGCGTGGATCTGGCGAAATATTGTCTGAGTACGCTGGGACTGGAACAGGATGTGACTTACCGTCTATCGAAATGGGATCCGAACAATAAGGACAAGTACCTGGGAGATGCGGCTCAGTGGGATAAGACGCAGCAGAGGATGCGTGAGATTCTGAACCATCTTGGAATCGAGTTCACGGAAGCAGAAGGCGAGGCGGCATTCTACGGCCCGAAGCTGGATATCCAGGCAAAGAATGTATACGGCAAAGAAGATACAATGATTACCATTCAGTTAGACTTTGCCCTTGCGGAGCGTTTCGATATGTTCTATATCGATGCGAACGGTGAGAAGAAGCGGCCGTTTATTATTCACAGAACTTCAATCGGCTGCTATGAGAGGACGCTTGCGTGGCTGATTGAAAAATATGCCGGACAGTTCCCGACATGGCTGTGTCCGGAGCAGGTAAGAGTGCTTCCGATTTCGGAGAAGTATAATGCTTATGCGGAGCAGGTAAAAGAGAAGCTGGCCGCGAACGGCATCAGTGTGACCGTTGACGCGCGTTCGGAAAAGATTGGATATAAGATTCGGGAAGCCAGACTGAATCGGATTCCTTATATGCTGATAGTCGGCCAAAAGGAGGAAGAAGAGGGCAAGGTATCAGTCCGCAGCCGTTACCTTGGGGATGAAGGAATGAAAGATACGGATGAATTCATCGATGCGGTATGCAGAGAAATCCGCACGAAGGAGATCCGTACGATTGAAGTGAAGGAAGCAGAATGATCTGCAGGCATTGCAATGCGAAAATAAAACGGGGTATGAAGCGGTGCCCTTACTGCGGAGAGAGGCTTGTGGACTACAGGCTCCGACTGGTGATATCGGCAGGTATCATTCTGGCCTTAGTTCTTATTGTGTGTGCCGTATCTCATCTGAGCCCGGAAGGCTCAGAGCAGACGGATACGGTGTCAGAGCCGGTTCATACAACGGAGGGGACAGAAGAATCCGTTCAGCAGGAGACAGAAGAAGAACAGACCGAGACCATAACAACACAGAATGTAACAGCGACAGAAACACAGTCTCAGACAGAAGAGCCGACAGAAGAGAGAACGGAAGACAGTACACAGGAGACGACAGAAGAGAGTGTACAGGAGACGACACAGGAGGAAGAGGAAGAACCGGCGGCGGAGCCCGTTTCGGACCGCTGGTCCGATATGACGCCGCAGGAGGTTTCCCTTGCGCTTGAGCAGGAGGAATTCCCCGGCCGGCTGCAGTATGCGCAGGAGAAGGGATGGCTGATTACGGGACCGATAGAGGTTATGGCAGAAGCCGGAACGAGAAGCCGGACGCTTAAGCCGGATGTCCTGTATACGGAAGAGATTCTTCAGGGACTTGAGAGCGGAAGCTTCCAGATGCAGGCGTTTTCCGCGCAGGGATATCCGGAGGGAGAAGCGGACTACCAGG
>DVNP01000042.1 GCA_018714285.1 Candidatus Caccomorpha excrementavium
CTGTCACAACGATCCTTGTGCAGAAGGGAACCCTTCATGTGGGCGATAATATTGCGATTGGTTCCGCATACGGCAAGGTTCGCGCCATGATGGATGATAAGGGACGCAGGGTGAAGGAAGCGACTCCGTCCACTCCGGTGGAGATTCTGGGACTGAATGAGGTGCCGGATGCAGGCGAGATTTTCATTGCCACGGAGAGTGAAAAAGAGGCAAGGACGATTGCAGAGGCATATATTTCTCAGGGTAGAGAGAAGCTTCTTGCGGATACGAGAGCGAAATTATCCCTGGACGGTTTGTTCTCTCAAATTAAGGCGGGCAATATCAAGGAATTGAATATTGTCGTGAAAGCGGACGTTCAGGGATCGGTAGAGGCGGTGAAGCAGAGTCTTCAGAAGCTGAGTAATGATGAGGTTGCGGTCCGCATTATACACGGCGGCGTCGGAGCAATCAATGAGTCCGACGTCATGCTTGCAAGCGCGTCGAACGCGATTGTAATCGGCTTTAATGTAAGGCCGGATAATGTGGCGAAGGAGACCGCGGAACGGGAGAAGGTCGATTTGAGATTGTACCGTGTGATTTATGACGCGATTAATGATATCGAAGCTGCCATGAAGGGAATGCTGGATCCGGTATTTCGGGAAAAGATCATCGGCCACGCCGAGGTCCGCCAGGTATTCCGCGCTTCCGGCGTCGGATCCATCGCGGGCAGCTATGTGATGGACGGCAAGGTTATGCGCGGCTGTTCGGCCCGCGTTATACGCGACGGTGTTGTGATATTCGACGGCGGCCTGGCTTCCCTGAAGAGATTTAAGGATGATGTTAAGGAAGTCGCGTCGAATTATGAGTGCGGCCTGGTCTTCGAAAAGTTTAATGACGTAAAGGAAGGGGATACCGTCGAATTCTATGTTATGGAAGAGGTTCCGAGGTAGATCCCCTTCAGGAACAAGGAGTATACAAAGAATAACATGAAAAAGAACAGTATTAAGAATACAAGAATTAATCAGGAAGTCCAAAAGGAGCTGAGCGTTCTTATCGATCAGGAGCTTAAGGATCCCAGGATTCATCCGATGACCTCGGTCGTTGCGGCCGAGGTGGCGCCGGATTTGAAGACGGCTAGGATCTATATCAGTGTTCTGGGTGATGATCAGGCAAAGAAGAATACGCTTCAGGGCCTGAAAAGCGCCGCTCCGTTCCTTCGGGGACAGCTGGCAAGAACCGTTAACCTGCGCAATACGCCGCAGTTGCTGTTTGTCCTTGATGAATCCATCGAGCACGGCGTCGCGATGTCCAGACTGATTGACGAGGTGGCTTCCGGAATACCGGATAGAAGCGAAGAAGACGACAGCAGCGGAGAATGAATCAGACAAAAGGCAAAATGAAAAAGGAATGGGGGATTATATGGAAGCTTTATTAAAGGAGAAGATCAGGAAGGTTATCCGGGAAGCCTCTTCGATAGCAATTGCCGGCCATGTCCGTCCGGACGGCGATTGTGTCGGAAGCTGTCTTGCCTTATACAATTATCTGACAGCGGCCGGCAGGGAAGAGGACTTACGTACCGTTGATCTTTATCTGGAAGATATCCCCGAGGATTTCAGATTTCTTATGGGATCGGATCAGATACTGCATCAGCCGAAGGATGTCCGGTATGATCTGTTTATTGCGCTTGACTGTGGCAGCGCGGATCGGCTCGGGGCATTTCTTCCTGTAATGAGGAATACAAAGAGCACCCTGTGTATTGATCATCATGTCAGCAATACGCATTTTACGGCCGTCTCCCTGATTGATCCCGGAGCAAGCTCCACCTGCGAGATTCTTTTCGAAATAATGGACTATGACAGAATCGACCAGAAGACGGCAGAATGTCTGTATCTCGGGATTGCGCATGATACGGGTGTGTTTAAGCATTCCTGCACGACAAGGCGGACAATGGAAATTGCGGGAGCGCTGATAGAGAAAGGAGTTCCCTTCTCCAGAATTATTGATGAGACCTTTTATCAGAAGACCTATCTTCAGAATCAAATCATGGGAAGATGCCTGCTTGAAAGCATCATGGTACTGAATGGAAAGGTGATTGTCTCCAGTATCAGCCGCAAAACTCAGGAATTCTACGGCGCCTGTCCCGCGGATCTGGATGGAGTGGTGGATCAGCTGCGGGTTACCAGAGGAGTGGAGGCTGCTATTTTAATCCGTGAGGAGGAGACTCAGACCTATAAGGTGAGCATGAGGTCAAACGGAATCGTCAATGTCAGCAGGATTGCGGTATATTTTGGCGGAGGCGGCCATGTGCAGGCGGCAGGCTGTACAATGGAAGGTTCGCTCTATGATGTGATCAATAATCTGCTGCTTCATATCGAAAGCCAGCTTAAAGCGGCGGAACAGGTATGATGAACGGGGTTCTGGTTATCTGCAAAGAGCGCGGCTATACATCCCATGATGTCGTGGCAAAGCTGCGCTCTATTACAAAGCAGAGAAAGATTGGCCATACGGGAACACTGGATCCGGAGGCGGAGGGGGTTCTGCCGGTCTGTTTGGGTCATGCCACGAAGCTTTGCGGTATGCTCACAGATAAGGATAAGACCTATGAAGCCGAACTGTGCCTTGGAATTACGACGGATACGCAGGATCG
>DVNP01000043.1 GCA_018714285.1 Candidatus Caccomorpha excrementavium
GGTTCGAGCATGATCTGTGCGGGGAATACAGGGAGGGGGCGATTCTGTACGGGAAAAATCTGAGAGAGCTGACCCTTCCCGGATATCCTCCGAAGGAAGCGGCCGAGAACCTTCTGCGTGAGGCGCATATGAAATATGAGATCGAGAAGGCAATCGGGGAGGGATACTCTCCGGAAAGAATCGTTGTTGTAACCGGCGCGTTCCATACAGAAGGACTGAAGAGCTGCGCGCCGCTTACAAAGGAGGAATATGACGCCATGCCGAGAGTTTTGTCGAAAAGCACCATGATGCCGTATTCCTATTACCGGCTGAGCACCCGTTCCGGCTACGGCGCGGGGAACCGGGCGCCGGCTTACTATGAGCTTTTGTGGGATACGATGGAGGAAGCCCTGCGGCAGGGAAGGGATTGCCCGGATCTGAGACAGGCGGGATATTCGTATCTTAGCCGGATCGCGGCATGGCAGCGGCAGTACGGCCATATGGTATCTACGGCGGAGGTGATTGAGGCCGTTCGGCTTGCGGGGGCCTTAAGCGGTATGAAGGGCTATCCGATCCCGACGCTTGCCGATCTGCGGGACGCCGCCATGACCTGTATGGGGCACGGAAGCTTCTCGGAGATTGCGCTTGCGGCCGCCGATACGGAGATCGGAACGAAGATCGGCTCCCTGCCGGAGGGAGTCAGCCGGACTTCGGTACAGGAGGATTTTTACAGGCAGCTGTCCGAGCTGAAGCTGACAAAATATAAGAGTATGGTTGCGCAGACGCTGGAGCTGGATCTGAGGGAGAATACAAGGGTAAAGTCAGAGAAATCGGCGTTCCTTGATCTGAACCGTTCTTCTTTTCTGCACCGGCTTTGCGCGCTTGGTATTGATTTCGCGAAGCCCGCAGCCAGACGGCAGGATAACGCGACGTGGGCGGAGTGCTGGAATCTTCAGTGGACGGCGGAGGCGGAGATTCAGATCGTAGAGGCTGCGCTGAAGGGGGACAGCATTGAGCTTGCTGCGGCGTTCGTATTCCGGGAGAAGCTGGATGGCGCCGTGCGGCTGACGGAAGCCGCGGAGGTGATCTGGAATGCCTGCCTGTGTTCTCTGACGGGAACCGTTGAATACGCGGTCCGTGTGCTGAAGTCGCTCTCGCTGGATTCTGCCGCGCTTACGGAGCTTGCGGATACGATGGAGCGTCTTTCGCTTACGATTCGTTACGGCGGCCTTCGAAGGATCGATACAGAACCGTTATCGAATATACTTGTGCAGCTGTTTCTGCGCGCATGCCTGGTTGTGACGGCCAACTGCAGCTGTCCGAACAATACGGTCGATCAGGTGGTAGGCGCGATTGGAAAGATTAACGAGGTCTCCCTGAATCATGACTTCGTGGATACCGAGCGCTGGCTGGACGCCCTGACAGAGATCTCGGATCGGGATGATCTGAACAGCAAGGCCTCCGGCTATGCCGCGGCGATTCTCCTGGAGAGGGGAAGAATGAAGCCGGAGCTGCTTTCGGTTCAGATGTCAAGAAGGCTCTCGCCCGGAATTCCGGCTGATCTTGGAGCCGCGTGGTTCGAAGGGCTTGCCATGAAGAACAAGTATACCCTGATTGCGAGACTCAGCCTGTGGAAGGATCTGGATGTGTATATAGAGAGCCTGAGCGAAGAAGAGTTCCGTAGAGCCGTCGTATTTCTGCGCCGCGCGTTCACGGACTTCTCGGCAAAGGAACGTTCGGATGTGGCGGAAAATCTCGGGGAAATCTGGGGGCTGAACACAGAGCAGGTGGATGAGGCGCTGAATCAGGAGCTGACCGCGGATGAGAAGGCAGAGCTTCCTTCGCTTGACGAGTTTGATTTCGGCGATTTCTAAGGAGGGACGGCAGTGGATGAAAAGATTAAGCGCTGGCGCCTGATTCTCGGCGCGGACAGCGAGGAGCGTCTCGGAAAGATGGCAGGAGGAGAGGGTAAGCTGACAGGCGACGAGGCTCTGATGGATATGGCGCTTGCGGCTCTCTATGATAATACGGAGCAGGGAGCGCTTGGGGGCGGCGGGCGCGGCCCGTCCAATCCTCAGATTACAAGGTGGCTTGGGGATATCCGAAGCCTGTTTGATAAGGATATCGTAACGATTATTCAGAATGACGCCGTGGAAAGAAAAGGCTTAAAGCAGCTTCTGTTCGAACCGGAGCTGCTGGATCAGTTAGAGCCGGATGTTAATCTGGCGGCTACGATGATGGCGCTGAAGGATCATATTCCGAAGCGCTCCAAGGAGAGCGTGCGGGCTTTTATCGGGAAAATCGTTGATCAGATTAACCGGATGCTTGCCGATGATATCAGGAGGGCCGTCACGGCCGCGCTGAACAAGAGGAATCATTCCCCGATTCCGTCTGCCGCGGCGCTGGATTTCAAGTATACAATTAACCGGAATCTGAAACATTATAATAAGGAGTTAAAGACGATTATCCCTGAGAGGTGTTACTTCTTTGACCGGACAAGCCGGACCAGCAAGCATACCATTATCGTGGATATCGATCAGAGCGGTTCTATGGGAGAGTCCGTGATCTATTCTTCCATCATGTCCTGTATTCTCGCAAGCATGAATGCGATCAAAACAAGAATTGTGGCATTTGACACGAATATTGTTGATTTGACGGAGAAGAGCGATGATCCGGTGGATATTCTGTATGGAATGCAGCTCGGCGGAGGAACGGATATTAACAAATCCGTGGATTATTGTTCCAGATTCATTGAGAATCCGCACAAGACGCTGTTCTTCCTGGTATCGGATCTGATGGAAGGCGGCAATCGCGCCGCGTTCTTACGCAGGATGCAGGAAATGAAAGAATCCGGCGTAACGGTCGTCTGTCTGCTTGCGATTGCGGACGGCGGCAGGCCTTATTATGACGAGCAGATAGCGGGCAAGCTTGCAGGCATGGGGATTCCGTGTTTTGCCTGTTCGCCTGCCAGGCTTCCCGAGCTTCTTCAAATCGTATTCTCCGGCGGTTCGCTCGAGGAATTCGCCAAACAAAAGAAGTAGCAGCCGCCCTTATGCGCCGGCGCCGCATCCGCATAAGGGCAGATCAGAAGCGGCGCCGGAAAGGAAGAAAGAGAATGGGAAAGGTATATGTATTTTTAGCGGACGGTTTTGAGGAAATTGAAGGTCTTACCGTGGTTGATCTGCTTCGCAGGGCCGGAGTGGAGACGGTAACGGTATCAGTTATGAAAGAGCTGCTGATTTGCGGCGCGCATGGAATTAAAGTCTATGCGGATGCCATGTTCGCAGATTTGGATTATTCGGACGGAGATATGCTTGTGCTGCCGGGCGGGATGCCCGGAACCACGAACTTAGGAGCGCATGCCGGTTTATGTGAGCTGCTGCGCCGTTACGCGTCGGAGGGAAAAAGAATCTCCGCAATCTGCGCGGCTCCGAGCGTTCTGGGACAGAATGGCCTTCTTGAGGGAAAGCAGGCGACGTGTTATCCCGGATTTGAAGGCGAGCTGAAGGGGGCGGTCTATACGGCCGGGCGCGTTGCCGCAGACGGTACGGTTATTACGGGCAAAGGTCCCGGTACGGCCATTGACTTTGCGCTTGCGATTATTACGGCGCTTCGGGGAGAGAAGACCGCGAAAGCAATCTCGGATGCGCTTCAGTATACGGCGTAGCATACGGCAGTCCGGTACGGGCTGTGATTCTGTTGCAGGCCGCCTGATTACAGGGGATCTCTTGGGATCTTTTTCCTGAGAAGCCAGAGCGCCAGCAGATTGGGGAGGGTCATAAGCGCGTTGATAAAATCGGTCGCCTCCCATACAAGGGTAAGGGGCATGATCGCTCCGAGAAAGATCATGAACAGGTACCAGAACCGGAAGGTTTTGACGCAGCGGCTCCCGAAAAGATAATTCACGGCACAGTCGCCGAAGTAAGACCATCCGATCAGAGTGGCAATTGCGAAGGCGATGACGGATATGCCGAGAATAAAGGGGCCTGCCGGAATTCTGGCGAAGGCGGCAGCCGTGTAGTCTCCGTCGGATACTCCGGCGATGGAGGAGGGATCGGAGAGAATGCTGCTGACAATCAGAAGTCCCGTTAAGGCGCACATAACAACCGTATCCCAGAAGGTGGCGCTCATGGAAATGAGAGCCTGAGCGGACGGAGTTCTGGTTTTGCCGGAGGCTGCGGTGATTGCGGCGGTTCCGAGACCGGCCTCATTCGTGAACAGTCCTCTTGCGATGCCGTAGCGGGCCGCGAGTTGTATGGTGCTTCCGGTGAAGCCGGATACGGCGGCCTGCGGCGTGAAGGCGCTTCGGAGAATGAGGCCAAGTGCCGGCAGGAGAGAGGACGCGTTCATTGCCAGAAGAATCAGGCAGCCGCCGATATAAAGGGCTCCCATGGCAGGGACAAGCCGCATGCAGATGCGGCTGATGGAGGATACGCCTCCGAGGATTGCAAGTCCTGTCAGTCCGGCCGCGGCAAGCCCGGCCGCGAAGTCCGGAATTTTGAACAGGCTGCCCGCGGTATCCGCAATGGCGCGCGACTGGGCGGAGCACCCGACCCCGTAGGAAGCGAGCAGCATGAAGAGAGCGAACAGAACCGCAAGAGGTTTCGCGTGCAGGCCGTTTTCCAGCACATACATCGGACCGCCCACATAGGTTCCGTCCGGTCCGCGCTTCCGGTAGAGGATGCTTAAGTAACATTCCGCGTAGGTTGTGGCCATACCGAAGACTCCGGTCAGCCAGCACCAGAAGACGGCTCCGGGACCGCCGAGAGCGACTGCGGTTGAGACCCCGACGATATTGCCGGTTCCCAGAGTTGCCGCAAGGGTGGTTGCCAGAGTTGCGAAGGGGCTGATATTGCCCTCGCCCTCCGTATCCGGGGCAACGGAGAGCTTTACCGCCCTGCCGATTCGCCTCTGTACGAAGCGGCAGCGGACGGTAAAGTACAGATGGGTTCCGAGCAGGAGAAGGAGCAGCGGTCCTCCCCAGAGAACTTGGTTGGCTTCCTTCAAAAAGCCGAGAAGGCGGTTCATCATTTTCTCATTCCTTGCACAGATCGATCTGTGAATTGTGTTTGATACAGCATATGGGCAGATGGGCGGAATAGACTAAAAACCAGATATTGCCATTATATTTTCCGGCTGCGCGCTCATAATAATACCAAGATAAACAGCTACATGCTTATCTTACACTTACTAATCACAGATCGATATTGGAGGTAATGAATTATGGCCAGCAACAATACTGGAACGAACAGAATGGAAGTGCCTCAGGCAAGAGAAGCCATGGACAGGTTCAAGATGGAAGTTGCTTCGGAGCTTGGCGTTCCGTTAAAGCAGGGCTACAATGGGGATCTGACCAGCGCTCAGAACGGTTCCGTCGGCGGCGAGATGGTGCGTCAGATGATTAAGAGACAGGAAGAATCCATGTCCGGTGGAATGAACAGCTAATTCAGGACAGGCATGACTCACAGGAGAGGCGCCGTCACGGCAGAAAGAGCCGCGACGGCCCTCTTTTTGCCGTTATATCACAAATTTTATCTGGTATTTGCTGCATA
>DVNP01000044.1 GCA_018714285.1 Candidatus Caccomorpha excrementavium
TTCTCCTCCCCCTCTTTTGTCATGGTGCTTCCCAGTATGAAAAAAGTCCCCTTAATCCCCTCGTTCTCAAGAGTATCCAGAATCTCTCCCGTAATGCTGCTTGGCCCGTCGTCAAAGGTCAGATAGGCAATCTTCTCTTCCTCCTCCCGATCCCCTGGCGTAACAGCCGTTACATACATATCCGGATACAGCTCTGCATATTCGGAATTCGTCTCCACGCTCCTGTCATTTACCGTATAAACAGGCGCCGCTTCCCGGTTCTCAAGCTCAGCCATCACCGCAAGCTCCTGCTTATTATGCCAGAACAGGACATGCTCTTCTTTTGTTCCTTCCTCCGAATCATACAGGAACAGACGGATCACAAGCAAGGCCAGCACCAATACCATCAGCGCAATTTTACCCTTATTATCCATATAAGAAACGCTCCGCACGGGTTCCTTATAACATATGCGGAGCGTTTCCTGTTATGCCGGATTATTCAATTCTTGCAAGAATCTTCCGAAGCGACTCGCAGGCAAGTACGAATGCCACTTCCTGGTTCGTCATTGAGCGCTTCGCAGGATCCGCCTCCAGATTTTTTAATCCCTCGAATTCCGCCAGATGCGGCTCAAGGCTTAAGTACCCTCGGAATCCGCTGTCCTTAAGCGACTTAAGAATCGCTTCCACATTGCCGTCGCCCTCTCCCGCGGGCACCACATGTCCGTCGGACATCACCGCGTCCTTGATGTGGATATAAGCAATATAAGGCTTAAGCATCTCGTATGCCTGAAGGGTATCCTGTCCGCACTGAACAAAATTGGCAAAATCAAAGGTACATTTAAAATTGTCTCCGTACAGCTGCTCCATCAGATCCAGGCATCTTTGCGCATTATCGCCATAGATTCCCTTCTCATTCTCATGCAGCAGAACAACTCCCTGATCCTTCGCATACTCTCTGAGCCGAAGCAGTCTCGCAAGCACCTCTTCCCTTGCCGCTTCCGGAGCCTGATTCTGAAGATAGAAGCTGAAGATCCGGATATAAGGCGTCTCAAACAGCTTTGCCAGCTCCACTGTATGCCGGAACACTTCAAAATGCGGTTCGAATTCATCCGTAATTCCAATCTTGCCAATCGGCGATCCGATTGCGGATACCCGTATGCCCGCCGCATCAAGCTTCTTCTTCAATTCTGCGGCTTCATCCAGGGTATTGCTTACCACGCTTTTTCCATACGCGCCGCGCAGCTCAATCGCTCCGATTCCGAGACGGCCGACTACTGCAAGCTGCCTGTCAAAATCCGAGTCGATCTCATCTGCAAATCCGGATAATGTATAAAATGGTTTCATGCTTCCTCCTTATTCTGTCTTGCTTCCGTAGGTTCCTTCCGTATCGAAATGCACCTCTTCCCCTGTCTTTACCCTGGAGGTTGCACGTCTCTTATTCAGCTCCGCAAGGAACAAATCCTCGTCGAACGGAATCTCAACCGCCCTGCCAAGCCAGGAAGACAGATGGATCGCGTTCGAAAGCGTCAGCCCTCTGATTCCTTCCACGCCTTCCGCGACCAGCGGAGTCCCATGCAGAATCTTACCCGCAAATGCCGCCAGAACGCCGTTATGTCCGGTATGCTGCCCGTCCGTCTCGACTGTGATATATTTGCCGTCCGGTCTCTTAAAGCCTTCCTTGCAGGTAAAGCAGAACTCTCTTTCATTCTCTTCCAGCTCATATACGGACAGATTGTCATTCTCGCATACAATCTTCGCCCTCTCAAGATCAATCTCAAAGCGGTTCGTACCGGGCGCGTCGCCGGTTGATGTAATGAATACACCGGTCGCTCCGTTCTCAAACTCCATATAAGCAGTCACATCATCCTCTACCTCAATATGATGCCACTTGCCGTTATGAGTAACTGCCAGAACCTTCACGGGCAGGCCGCAGATCCACTGAAGCAGATCCAGATTATGCGGGCACTGATTCAAGAGCACTCCTCCGCCCTCTCCGTCCCAGGTTGCGCGCCAGTTGCCAGAATCATAATATGCCTGTGTGCGGTACCAGTCCGTAATAATCCAGTTCACGCGCTTAATCTGGCCGTATTCTCCTCCGGTTACAAGCTCGTGCATCTTACGGTACACATGATTTGTCCTCTGATTGAACATCATGCCGAATACAACATTCGTCTTTGCCGCCGCTTCGTTCATCTCACGCACCTGCTTCGTATACACACCGGCAGGCTTTTCGCACATAACATGCAGTCCCTTGCCGAATGCCCGGATCGCGAGTGTCGGATGCTGATAATGCGGAACCGCAATCAGCACGGCGTCACAGCAGCCAGAATCTATCAGCTCATCTCCGCTTTCATAAATGGCAACGGATTCCGGAAGCGTCTCCTTCGCCCATTCCCTGCGGGCCGGATTCAAATCTGCAACAGCAACCAGCTCCATCTCAGGAACCTTGCCTGCCACAAGACTTTTCGCGTGTCCGGATCCCATGTTGCCTACACCAATGATGCCCATCCTAACCTTATCCATATCCAAATTCTCCTTCCGCAGTAAAACAGTATCGTTGATATTCACCATTATAATAGAGTCCGTCCCGATTTTCTATTGTAAAAGCCGTTAAAAATATTGCAAAAATAGCGATCGGATTTTTAAATATTAAAAAGGAAGTCCGATACGGACTTCCCTGAATATCATGCCTTTTTACAAAAGGCATATTATTTTACCTCTACCGTCCAGCCGTGCGGATCCGGAATTCTTCCAAGCTGAATACCGGTAATCGTATCGTAGAACTTCTGACTGTACGGTCCGATTCCTCCGTCCTGAACCTTCATGATATGATCCTCCCAGCGCAGCTGTCCAACCGGCGAGATCACGGCAGCGGTTCCGGTTCCGAAGACCTCTTCCAATGTCCCGTTCTTATGCGCCTCGAAGATCTCATCAATCGATATTCTTCTTTCTTCCACCGGAACTCCCCAGTCCTTACACAGCTGAATTACGGAATCCCTCGTAACTCCGGGCAGAATACTGCCGTTGAGCATGGGAGTAATGACGGTTCCGTTAATCTTAAAGAAGATATTCATCGCGCCGACTTCCTCGATATATCTTCTCTCCACACCGTCCAGCCAAAGTACCTGAGAATATCCCTCATCATG
>DVNP01000045.1 GCA_018714285.1 Candidatus Caccomorpha excrementavium
TGAGTATAAGGCGGAAAACGGATTTTAAGAACCCGTCATACACGCAAACAGTTCGAAGCTTACCAGGCTTCGGGCTGTTTTTTTATCCGAGAAATATCAGTCTCTGTACAGGAAAAGTCATACCATTACGCTATTGACAAATACAACTGTTGTAAATACAATAGTTGTATCTGCAACATTGCTTCGCTGCCGGCAGAGCCTGATAACCGGGATATCAGCCGGACGAAACAGCAGAATCGGTATAAAAGATTAGAAAGGGCAGGGATATGGTAAAAAGATTATTATCGTACATGAAAAAGTACAGGGTACCGGCAATTCTGGCGATTGTCTGTATTATTTCCGAGACATTTTTTGAGCTGATTATTCCGCTGATTATGGCCGACATCGTGGACGTCGGCGTGGCAACGGGGGATAAACCCTACATTCTCAGCCGGGGAGCGCTTATGATAGGGTGCGCGCTGATTTCTATGGTGCTCGGAGTCGGAAGCGCGAAATTTGCGGCAGTAAGCGGACAGGGGCTGGGCGCGGAGCTGCGGAAGGCAGAGTACCGGAAGTTCCAGTCCTTTTCCTTTGCCAATACGGATCATTTCAGCTCGGCATCTCTGATTACAAGGCTGACCGGTGATGTCACCACGATCCAGAATTCCGTATCAACCGGTATGAGGCCCGCGTTCCGCGCGCCCGTGATGATGATCACGGCTCTGGCGGTTTCTTTTACCATTAATGCAGAGCTGGCGGTGGTATTCTTTATTGCGGCGCCGCTGCTGGGCTTTTTGCTGTACCAGATTATCCGCCATGTAAGACCTATGTACACCAGGATGCAGAAGTCCATTGATCTGGTGAACCGGATTATCCAGGAGAATCTGACCGCGATTCGTGTCGTGAAGGCTTATGTCAGAGAGGATTACGAGACGGAGAAATTCACGGAAGTGAATACGCAGCTGCGCACGGTGTCAGAGAGAGCGTTTCGGATTGCGGTGCTGAATATGCCTGCCATGCAGATTGTGATGTATGCCACGATTCTGTGTATTCTGTGGTTTGGAGGGAATCTCGTGCTCGCGAACGGAATGAAGGTCGGCGAATTGACGGGATTCTTAAGCTATGTTCTTCAGGTGCTGAATTCTCTGATGATGATATCGAATGTATTCATGATGCTGACGCGTTCCCTGACCTCCGGACGGCGGATCATGGAGGTGCTGGATGAGAAGGTTGATATTACAGAGGAGGAGGCGGAGGACGTCCGGGTCGAGCACGGAGATATCCGCTTTGATCATGTGTATTTCAAATATAAGACAGATGCGTCCGAGTATGTTCTGTCGGATATCTGTCTGGACATTAAGAGCGGACAGACAATCGGCATCATCGGCGAGACCGGAGCGGCCAAGACCTCTTTGATCCAGCTGATTCCAAGACTGTATGACGCGACGGAGGGAACGGTTTTCCTGGACGGAAGGCCGGTGAAGAAGTATCCGCTGAAGCGGTTAAGAGACAGCGTCGCGGTTGTGCTTCAGAAGAATACGCTCTTTTCGGGAACGGTGAAGGATAATTTAAGATGGGGCAAGGAGGACGCTTCGGATGAGGAGATTGAGGAGGTATGCCGGATTGCCTGTGTGGATGAATTCATCGGCAGGCTCTCCGACGGCTATGATACGGAGCTTGGACAGGGAGGAGTCAATGTGTCCGGCGGGCAGAAGCAGAGGCTTTGTATTGCCAGAGCGCTGCTGAAGAATCCGCAGGTCATAATCTTTGATGATTCGACCAGCGCCGTCGATACGGCAACCGAGGCGAGAATCCGGGAGAGAATGGCGGCTGCCCTTCCGCATACAACCAAGATCTGGATTGCGCAGAGAATCACCTCAGTGATTCATGCCGATCAGATTATTATTATGGAGGACGGAAGGATCCAGGCAGTCGGAACGCATGATGAGCTGCTTGCATCGAATCATATCTATCAGGAGCTGTATCATTCTCAAATGGAAGGAGCGGGGTTGTAATGGCGAAGGCGATTGGATATAAAAGACCGAAGGATACAAAAAAGACGCTGCGTAAGCTGCTTCATTATCTGGGAATCCATAAGGTCTCCATGATTTTTGTTGTGGTTCTGGTTGTTATCAGCAGTTTTGCCAATATTATGGGAACCTATCTGCTTAAGCCGGTGATTAATCAGTATATTGTGCCGGGAGATATCAGAGGGCTGCTGAGAATGATTCTGTTTATGGGAGTGATGTACGGCGCAGGCGCGCTTGCGACCTTCGGCTATAATCAGCTGATGGTCCGGACCTCTCAGAAGGTAGTGGGAGAGATCAGGCAGGATCTCTTTGAACATACGCAGAAGCTTCCCCTGAAATATTTTGACGCGCATACGCATGTAGAGCTGATGAGCCGGTTTACCAATGATGTGGATACCATATCCGAAGCGCTTAATTCCAGCTTTACCGCGCTGATTCAAAGCTTCTTCATGGTATCGGGAACCATTGTTATGCTGCTTGTTCTGAATATCCGTCTGTCTCTGATTGTGCTGGCATTTCTGGCCGTGATGTTCCTGTTTATGCAGTATAACGGGAAGCGGAGCAAGAAATATTTTATGGCGCAGCAGAAATATCTCGGAAGCATCAACGGCTTTGTCGAAGAGATGGTCGTCGGGCAGAAGGTGGAGAAGGTATTTAACCATGAGGATCCGGACTTTGAAGAGTTCTGTAAGAGGAATGAGAAGCTGCGGGAGGCTTCTACGAAGGCGTTGACTTATTCGGGAATGATGGTTCCTGTTATTGTTGCCCTGTCGTATTTTAATTATGCGGTTTCCGCCTGTGTAGGAGGGCTGTTCACCCTGGCGGGACTTATGGATATCGGAAGCCTGGCTTCTTATCTTGTCTATGTCAGGCAGTCCGCAATGCCGATGAATCAGTTTACGCAGCAGGCGAACTTCCTGCTGTCCGCGCTGTCCGGCGCGGAGCGCATTTTTGAAATGATGGAAGAAGAACCGGAGCCGGACGGGGGAGAAGTAACACTTTGCAATGTCAAAGAGGAATCGGCGGGGATTACGGAAAGCAGGGAATATACGGGAAGCTTCGCGTGGAAAAAGCCGGATGGCGAGCTGGTGCCTCTGAAGGGGGATGTCCGGTTTCAGCATGTGGTATTCGGATATACGCCGGATAAAATCATATTAAATGATATCAGCCTGTATGCGAAGCCGGGACAGAAGATTGCATTTGTCGGTTCGACGGGAGCGGGCAAGACAACAATTGTGAATCTGATTAACCGTTTTTATGAGATTCAGGGCGGACAGATTACCTATGACGGAATTGATGTGAAGGATATTAAGAAAGCGGATCTTCGGCGCTCCATGTCAATGGTAATTCAGGATACGCACCTGTTTACGGGCACCATTGCCGATAATATCCGTTACGGAAGGCTGAATGCCTCGGATGAGGATGTGATTCATGCCGCGAAGCTTGCGAACGCGCATTCCTTTATCCGGAGGATGCCGTATGGCTATGAGACAATGATTTCGGGAGACGGCGCGAGCCTGTCGCAGGGACAGCGCCAGCTGCTGGCCGTCGCGCGTGCCGCAGTGGCAAGGCCGCCGGTTCTGGTGCTTGACGAGGCCACCAGTTCCATTGATACAAGAACGGAACGGCTGATTGAAAAGGGAATGGATGCGCTAATGGAGGACAGGACGGTGTTCGTGATTGCGCACAGACTTTCCACCGTACGGAATTCCAAAGCAATCATGGTTCTGGAGAAGGGCGTGATTATCGAGCGCGGAACCCACGATGAACTGCTTGCGCAGAATGGAAGATATTACCAGCTGTATACAGGACAATATGAATTGGAATAGGAGGACGGGATGGATCGAAAAGGGGAAATCAGAGATCTGCTGTTTCGGGTTGAAATGGCCAGAAAAAGGCTGCTGCGTCAGGATTTCACGGAGCTTGGCTTCACCCTGGGGCGGGGACAGCCAAGAATATTGAGCTTTCTGTATGAAGAGGATCATATTACCCAGAGCGAGCTGGCTAAGAGGTGCGAGCTGGATGTTACGACCATTTCCAGAACGCTGGATAAGATGGTGGGGGCGGGTTGGATTCGGAGACTGGCCAAGCCTGGCTGCAGAAGATCGGTGCTGATTGAAATTACTGAAGAAGGCAGGAAAAAGGCAGAGGCCGTAAGAGTTTTGTTTGCCCGGGTGGATGATCGGATCTGGGAGGACTTTACAGAAGAGGAGATGGAAGGGATTCGACAGGGATTGAGAAAAATATACAAAAATCTGTGCAGGGAAGAGGAAGTTCCCGGGCATAATGAACCTGTTTCATAAAATATGCCACATTCCTGCCATAACTGTCTGCTATAACAATGCATAGTTAATCAGGTACAAGAAGCAATAGATGAACGAAAGGAAAGAGTGCAGAGCGATATGAAGAAACAATGGAAGAGAAGATGGGCAGTTATGTTGATGCTGTGCCTGATTTTTTCTGTTCTGGGCGCAGCTTCGCCGGGCCGGGCGGCGGCCGTGCAGAAGGGGACGGTAACGGCGACGAGTTTGTATGTCAGGAAGGGGCCTTCCACCTCTTATGATAAGGTGCAGGTTAACGGGGCCGACGTATACCTGAAGAACGGCGAGACGGTTGAACTGTTGTCCGAGACGGATGGGTGGTATTATATTGAGACGACCTTTTACGGAGTGGACGTGGCAGGGTATATCTGCGGAGATTATATCAGGGTTGAGGAGACGTCGGATCCGGACGAAGGCGGGCTTAAGCTTCCGGCTTCGGTTACAGGGAACAGCGTGAATATCAGGGCCGGAGCGGGAACCGCTTATGAGAGCCTCGGGAAGCTGAATCAGGGAGACAAGGTGATTGTCCGGGATCTGGCGGATACCGGGGAGACAAGATGGTATCTTGTCGATGCGGTTCTGGACGGAGACGGGATCAGCGGTTATATGTCCGGTGATTATGTGGAGTTGGCTCTTGAAGAGCCGGCGGGAGGGGAAATCGGTCCGGACTCTGTAAGGCCCAGGCAGGGAGCAGGAGAGAATAAGGCTTATCTGAAGAACGGGAATACGATTGTTTCTCTGACTCAGGGCGAGAGCGTCACGATTACGGAAGAGCTGACCGTTGACGGAGTGAAGTGGTTCGGGGTTTCGTTCCTGACGGAGGATGTGCAGATGAGCGGATATCTCAAAGCCGCGGATGTGATTATAACAGGAGATGCTCCGGAACCGGAACCGACCCCGGCGCCGGAAGAGACGACCGAACCGGAGGAGACGACCGAGCCGGAAGAGACGACGGAACCGGAGGAGACAACGGAACCGGAAGAGACTCCGAGTCCGACACCAAGTCCGAGTCCGACACCGAGTCCGAGCCCAAGTCCAAGCCCGAGTCCGACACCAAGTCCGAGTCCGACACCAAGCCCGACTCCGGCGCCTGTTACGGGCAGCGTCCAGAATACGAGCAGTCTGGCAGTACGTGATCGGGCAGGATTTGCGGGAGAGTTCATTTCCGATATCAGCGGCAGTCCCATTACGCTGTCCTACGGACAGAGCGTTACCCTGCTTGGAAGGACATATGAGGATTATGTGAACTGGTATCATATCGGTTTTTATTATAATGGATATTCTTATGACGGATATGTGATTGAGACATTTGTTCTGGTATCTGGAGATGTATCACAGATTCCTTCCGAATCCGGACAGACGGGCGGCGGGACAGCGGAACCGACTCCGACCCCGGTTCCTTCTGAGGGATCGGACTATGATTTTGAGGCGGCGTTGGCTGAATTCCCGGAGAGCTATCATTCTTATCTGGAGGAGCTTCACGCGCGGTATCCGAACTGGCAGTTTAAGGCCTATCAGACCAATCTGGACTGGGAGACCGTACTGGATAACGAATCGGCTGCAGGAAAAAGCCTGATTACGAACAATAAGGGAATTGCCTGGAAATCTACGGAGCCGGAGGCATATGACTGGGAGGCGGATAAGTTCATCGCTTATGACGGCTCGACCTGGGTTATGGCTTCCAGAGAGGCGCTTGCTTATTATATGGATCCGAGGAACTTTCTGACGGATACGGGGATATTTCAATTTGAGGTGCTGACCTACGAGCCGGAATATCAGAATGCTGCCGGAGTTGAGAATATCCTTAAGTATACGCCGCTGTATGAGACCACCTATTCTTATGTGGATGAGAGCGGAGTGACACAGACGCTTACATATGGCGAGACCTTTATCGAAGCTGCCGCATATTCCGGTGTCAGTCCGTATCACCTGGCCTCCAGAGTCAAGCAGGAGGTCGTAACCGGGACGACGACGCTGAGCGGAAGCGCGACGGGAAACTTTTCGGGAATGGAGGGCTATTATAATTTCTACAATATCGGCGCTTACGCGAGTACGGCAGTGAACGGCGCGCTTGCGAACGGCCTGAAGTATTCGATGAACGGAAGTACGGATCAGGAGCTGAATCTGCTCTCTCTGATTCCGTGGACCAGTCCGTATCGGGCGATTGTGGGAGGAGCTTATATTATCGGGAATAATTACATTAATAAGGGACAGAATACCGTGTACTTGCAGAAGTTTAATGTGACTCCGACCTCAACCTATGAGCATCAGTACATGACGAATGTGGAGGCGCCGAGTCTGGAGAGCAAGAAGACGGCGCTGGCTTATCCGGATGCGTCCAGTCTTCCGCTTGTATTCTCCATTCCGGTTTATCTGAATATGCCGCAGGAGAATTCGCCGATGCCGGGAACCGAATATAATCCGAACAACTGGCTGAAAAGCCTGACCATAACGGATGAGAACGGGAACGCCCTGAGTATGACTCCGGAGTTCGAAGCGGCGGCAGATCAGGAATATTACGTAGAAGTCGGAATAGAGGTAACCGCAATCCGAATTGAGGCGGTTACGGTGAGCAGCAAGGCAGCCGTAACCGGAGACGGTTATGTTGAGCTGATTGAAGGAGCCAATCTGGTACACGTCATGGTAACGGCCGAGAACGGCAATGTCAGGACGTATCCTATTACCATAGTACGGGAATAACACAGGCGGGGATGCTTATGTAGCATCCCCTGTTTTTGTCTGCTTTTATATGGCAGGGGAGCCGGGAGAGAATCCGGGGAGCGTATGAGTTTGGTTCGGATTATTTCTTCACAGAATTTCCACATTTTTATACTTGTAATTTTACGCATCTGTGATAGAATGTATATAACAGATAAATGCAGATTTGCGGCTTGGAGGTGGAAGGGTTGATCGTAACGATTGATTTTAACAGCGAGGAAGCGATATATATTCAGCTGAGAAATCAAATAATACTGTGAATCGCGAATTCACAAATAAGAGAAGGAGACAATCTTCCGTCAGTACGTGAGCTGGCCGACGATATAGGAATTAACATGCATACTGTGAATAAGGCATACACTATATTGAAGCAGGAAGGTTATGTGAAGCTGGATCGCAGGAAGGGCGCGGTTGTCGCGGTGGATGCCGATCGAATGAAGGCAATAGAAGATTTGACCGTACAGATGCGGGTGATTCTCGCGGAGGCGGTCTGCAGGAACATAAGCTGTAAGGAGATTCACGAGGTCATGGATCAGATTTTCCGTGAATTTTCTTGTTGTAATAAGGAAGGAGGCGCTAACGATGTTGTGTGACATCTGTCATAAAAGGGAAGCGAAGATATATTATACGGAAATTATTAATGGTGAGAAGAAGGAGCAGCATCTCTGTGAAGAATGCGCCGCGGAACATACATCCTTCCATGTAAAAATGCCGGTGAAGGGAGAGTTCACATTAGGGAATCTCCTGTCAAGTATTCTTCAGGGATACTATAACAATGAAGAACAGAAACAGGAGGAGAACGCGAACCCGAACCCGGTCTGTCCGCGCTGCGGCATGAGTTATGAGGAATTCTTAAAAACCGGGCTGTTAGGCTGCGCGGACTGTTATAAGAGCTTTGGGAGCGCAATCCTTGGAAGCCTTAAGAATATTCAGGGATCCGAGCTTCATACGGGAAAGAGGCCGAAGGGCTATGTAAAGGTGAAGGAAGTATCCAAACCAATTAAGGAATTAAGCGAGATTGACAAGCTGACGATACGGCTTCAGCAGGCCGTGGAGAGGGAAGAGTTCGAGGAAGCAGCCAGACTGCGCGATGAAATTCGCGCCAGAAAGGCGCAGGAAGAAAAAGAGGAGGCACAGAAGGAGGGGGCGCCGAATGCGTAAATGGTATGAAGAAACAGCGGAGAACGGTGACGTGGTTATATCAAGCCGTGTCCGGCTGGCGAGAAATCTGCGTTCGTATCTGTTTGGAAGCAGGCTGAGCGATGAAGATGCGGTCAGGCTTGTGAACGAGGTCCAGGCTGCGGCTCCGCTTGTGAAGGAAAAGGATGGAAAGAGATATTTTCTGTGCAATGTCAACCGGTTAAACGAGGTGAACCGCCAGGCGATGGTGGAACGATATATTGTGAGTCCTACGCTGGCAGCGAAGAAGCAGGAGACCGGACTGATTCTGTCCGAGGACGAATCGGTCAGTGTCATGATTAATGAGGAGGATCATATCCGGATTCAGTCGGTAACGGCGGGGATGGATCTTGAGAAGGTATTTGCGGAGGCGAATTTTATTGATGATATTCTGAATGAGCAGCTTACCTTTTCCTTTGACGATCAGTTCGGCTATCTGACAGCCTGCCCTACCAATGTGGGAACCGGGCTTCGGGCTTCTTATATGCTGTTCCTCCCCGCGCTTACAATGACCGGCAGAGTGGAGAAGCTGTCTGAGGAGATGGGAAAGTACGGCGTGACAATCCGCGGAATCTACGGGGAAGGCACCAAGAGTCAGGGCTGTATGTATCAGGTGTCGAATCAGAAGACGCTGGGAAGAACAGAGAAGGAGATTATAGCCAATCTCGACTGTATTGTTGATCAGGTCATCAAGCAGGAACGACGGCGCAGAGAGTATATGCTTCAGGCCGGATATGACGAGATAGAGGATAAGATCTTCCGTTCCTACGGAATCTTAAAGTATGCGAGGCAGCTGGGGACGGAGGATGCCATGACGCTTCTGGCGCAGCTGAAGTTCGGCGCGGACTCCGGTGTAATCAAGCTGAAGGGCGACGTTAACCTGCATATTCTGATGATGGATATCCAGCCGGCCGGGCTGCAGAAGCTTCTCGGAAAGAATGTGGGAAGCAGCGTAAGGGATCGGGCGCGCGCGGATTATATCCGGAATAAGCTGCCTGAGATTGAGAGAGGCAGGAGCAGCTGAGCGCTTCTGCCGGTTAACAGAACATTAAGACAGAAAGGTCAGGTACAAAAAGTATGAATGATAATAGATTTACGGAGAATGCCAGAGCCGCGATGAGTCTGGCGGCGCAGGCTGCCTACCGGCTATCGCATAATTATATCGGAACCGAGCATCTGCTGCTCGGACTGATAGAAGCGGACGGCGTGGCATCTAAGGTTCTGGCGGAGAATGGTGTGGAGGAGGAGAGGGTTATCGAGCTGGTAAATCAGCTGATAGCTCCCGGAGGTGTTTCAACCATGGAAGCGGGGAGCTTTACGCCAAGGGCGAAGCGGATTGTCGAGCAGAGCTTCCGGGAGGCGATGAGACTGAAGGCGCAGGCGGCAGGAACCGAGCATATTCTGATTGCGCTTCTGAAGGAGGGCGACTGCATTGCGGTGAGGCTTTTGAATACCCTTGGAATTAACGTTCAGAAGTTGTATATGGATACTCTTGCCGCAACCGGAGCGGATATGGGAGCCGCGAAGAATGAGTATGCTTCCGGGAAAAGCGCGCGGGCCAGAGGCAGATCTCAGACTCCTACGCTGGATCAGTACAGCAGGGATCTGACGGAATACGCAAGGGAAGGAAGGCTGGATCCGGTGATCGGAAGAGAGACGGAGATTCAGCGGGTCATACAGATTTTAAGCCGCAGAACCAAGAATAATCCGTGTCTGGTCGGAGAGCCCGGCGTAGGAAAGACGGCGATTGCGGAGGGGCTTGCCCAGAAGATCGTAGAGGGGAACGTCCCGGATACCATTAAGGACAAGCGGGTGCTGACGCTGGATCTGTCCGGTATGGTGGCAGGCTCCAAGTACCGCGGAGAGTTTGAGGAGAGAATCAAGAAGGTAATCTCTGAGGTGATCAATGACGGTAATGTGCTCCTGTTCCTGGATGAGCTTCATACCATTATCGGCGCCGGCGGCGCGGAAGGCGCAATTGACGCGTCCAATATTTTAAAGCCCTCTCTGGCAAGAGGAGAGCTCCAGCTGATTGGCGCAACGACCAGAGAAGAATACCGCAAATATATCGAGAAGGATGCGGCGCTGGAACGCCGGTTCCAGCCGGTCGTTGTGGACGAGCCTACGGAAGAGGAAGCGATCCTGATCCTGAAGGGACTGCGTGACAGCTATGAGGCGCACCATAAGGTCAGAATTACGGATGAGGCTCTGGTCGCGGCCGTCAAGATGTCGGAACGGTATATTAATGACAGATACCTGCCGGATAAGGCAATTGACCTGATGGATGAGGCGGCCTCCAGAGTCCGCTTAAGCACCTATATTACCTCTCCGGAGATGAAGGAGATCGAAGAGGAGATCGAGGTCCTTGAGGGTGAGAAGGAAGATGCCATCAAGTCCGAAGCATATGAAAAAGCCGGAGAGATTAAAAAGAGACAGGCGGAGTTAACAGAGGAATATAATAAGAAGAAGGTGCTCCAGGAGAAAGAGAAGGCACAAAGACAGCTGGTTGTGGGTGAGAACGAGATTGCGGAGGTGATCTCAAGCTGGACCAAGATTCCTGTAAAGAAGCTTGAGGAAGGCGAGAGCGAGAGGCTTCTGAAGCTGGAAGGAATTCTCCATGAGAGAGTAATCGGTCAGGAGGAGGCTGTTACCGCGGTTGCGAGGGCTATCCGGAGAGGAAGGGTCGGACTTAAGGATCCGAACCGGCCGACTGGATCCTTCCTGTTCCTCGGTCCTACGGGCGTCGGAAAGACAGAGCTGTCCAAGGCGCTTGCGGAAGCAATGTTCGGTAATGAGAATTCCATGATTCGTGTTGATATGTCAGAATATATGGAGAAGCACAGCGTATCTAAGATGATCGGTTCGCCGCCCGGATATGTGGGATATGAAGAGGGCGGACAGCTTAGCGAGAAGGTCAGACAGAATCCGTACTCTGTTATTCTGTTTGATGAAATCGAAAAAGCTCATCCTGATGTATTCAATATTCTTCTCCAGGTTCTGGATGACGGTCATATTACGGATGCTCAGGGGCGGAAGGTAAGCTTTAAAAATACGATTATTATTATGACCTCCAATGCGGGCGCGCAGAGTATTATTGCTCCAAAGAGACTGGGCTTCAATACAACGGCGGATGAGACGGCAGATTATAAGCGCATGAAGGAAGGGGTTATGGATGAGGTAAGGAGGCTGTTCAAGCCGGAGTTCCTGAACCGTATCGATGAAATTATCGTATTCCATGCTCTGACGAAGGAAAACATCCGCAGTATTGTTAAGGTTATGTTCTCTTCCATCGAGAAACGCTGTCAGGAGCAGATGCAGATTACCATGGAGATAGACGATTCGGTCTATGACCGGATGGCGGAGAAGGGGTATGACGAGAAATATGGCGCAAGGCCGCTGCGCCGGTGCATTCAGACCGATGTAGAGGATAAGCTGGCGGAGGAGATCCTGGAAGGCAGAATCTGCGCGGGCGACACCGCTAAGATATCCTGCCTGGATAATGAGATTGTGATTACGGCTGTAAAGGAAGAGAAGGCTGCGTCAAAGGGAAAAGGCCGCAAAAAAGCGGCATCTGGAAAGACGGGAAAGCGTAAGGCCCCGAAGGAAGAAGCAGAGATATCCGCAGGCGAACAGGAGCCGCAGAATGACAGGCCTGATAACGGCGCCTAAGAAACATCCAAAGCATGACAGAGAAAGGAACCGTCCGGTAAGGCCGAACGGTTCCGTAATTTAAAATTAAAATTTATAAAATATGTAGATTGAGGTAGAAATTTTACGGATAATCGGATATAATGAGGAAAAGCTGCAGTCAGCTGACCAAGGTTTCATTATGGAGCCAAGCACATATCAGGAGGATAAGAACATGGCAGGAGTTGAAGGTTTAATCAGGCAGGAGAACGACGGTACGTTAAGCTTTGGGGACTATACATTGCAGGCCAAATCAAAGCTCTCCGACTTTGAATATGACGGAGATTTATATAAAATCAAGACATTTCATGAGATTACGAAGCTGGAAAAGAACGGTATGTTCGTATATGAATCCGTACCGGGAACTGCGGTGTTCCATATGGAGATAACAGACAGAGAGGTCAGCTTCGAAGTGGAAGGCCGGGAGGATGCCCAGATTACGCTGGAGCTTGAGCCGGAGAAGGAATACAGAATCTTTGTGAATGATACGAATATCGGTAAAATGAAGACGAATCTTGGGGGCAAGCTGGTGTTCAGCGTGGAGTTCGACGCGGAAGTTCCCGCCAGGGTGAAAGTTGTAAAATCGTGACGCAGAGGGCAGGGAGTATTGCAGCATTGCAACGCTCCCTGTTTCGATTGGTGACAGCGCGGGGCGCCGGCAGCGGGAGGAAAGAATGGCAAAGAGCAGGACACTATATTACTGCAGGGAATGCGGGTACGAGTCTCTCAAGTGGATGGGGCAGTGCCCGGGGTGTAAGGAATGGAATACATTCTCGGAAGAACCGGTTGTCAAAAAGACGGCCTCTTCGGGGAGGAACAAAGCCGCGGCCCATATACAGGAGCCGAAGAGCCTGTCCGAGGTAAAGACGGATGAAGATGAGAGAATGCCGACCGGTATCCGGGAGTTTGACCGGGTATTGGGAGGCGGGATGGTGGTTGGTTCGCTTGTGCTGGTCGGAGGAGATCCGGGGATTGGCAAATCGACGCTGCTGCTTCAGATGTGCCGGGAAATGAGCGCGAAGCAGCATAAGATTCTGTATGTATCCGGAGAAGAATCCCTGCGCCAGATTAAAATGAGAGCCGAGCGGCTGGGCGTATTCTCCGACAGCCTCCGTCTTCTGTCAGAGACGAATCTGGAATCCATAGAGAATGCGATTGAGGCGATGAAGCCGGGAATCGTTGTGATTGATTCGATTCAGACCATGTATCGGGAGGATATTGCGGCATCTCCCGGAAGCGTCAGTCAGGTACGCGAGACAACCGGCACGCTCCTTCGAATTGCGAAGGGAATGGGAATTACCGTCTTTATTGTAGGACATGTAACCAAGGAGGGAGTTGTGGCGGGACCGAGGGTCCTTGAGCACATGGTTGACACGGTGCTGTATTTTGAAGGAGAGAACAATGCGGCTTACCGGATTCTGCGCTCGGTTAAGAACCGGTTCGGTTCCACGAATGAAATCGGCGTATTCGAAATGCGCGGCGACGGACTGAGGGAGGTTCCCAATCCGTCGGAATTCATGCTTCAGGGAAAGCCGGAGGGCGAGCCGGGATCCGTGGTGGCGGCATCGCTGGAAGGAACCAGGCCGATTCTGATCGAGGTACAGGCTTTGATCTGTCAGACGAATTTTAATATGCCGAGAAGGACTGCGGCAGGAACGGATTATAACCGGGTGAATCTTTTGATGGCAGTGCTTGAGAAGCGCGCGGGGATTATGCTGGCTGGATGCGATGCCTATATCAATGTAGCGGGAGGAATGCGGGTGAATGAGCCGGCGCTGGATCTTGGAATTGTTTTGGCGATTTTGTCCAGTTACCGGAACCGCCCGGTT
>DVNP01000046.1 GCA_018714285.1 Candidatus Caccomorpha excrementavium
CCCGAATCATCTGATAGAAAGTCCCGAACGGAATAGTCTGCCCCAAATCATCACTATACTCTTTCTCCCCAATATGAAAATGGAAACAAATATAAGGGATTTCCCTCTTGTCGAAGAACTCTTTCGTCATATCCGCTGTGGAACAGCAGGTCAGTATAAATTGCCTCATCCGTATCCTCCTTGATCCATAATTTCTCATACATAGATTATATCATACAATCCATGTTGTAGATTATAGCACTATGAGATATGTTATTCAATACTACATTGTAAATTTCCATAACAGGTTGACAAACTCTGTGAAAAATGCTACGATTCCTATAACGCTTTAACGCATTGCTGCTTCGACGCTTCGACGCTTCGATGCCTTGAATGCAAAAATCATTTCAGAATGTGAGGGTTACTTATCATGGCAGTAAAAATCATCATGCTTCTTCTGTTTTTCGGAATTATGATTCTGGTCGGAGTCCGATCCCGCAAGCATGCAACCAACGTGAATGACTTCGTTCTGGGCGGACGTTCCGTCGGCCCGTGGCTGACCGCGTTCGCGTACGGCACATCCTATTTTTCCGCCGTCGTATTCATCGGTTACGCCGGACAGTTCGGATGGAAGTACGGTCTTGCCTCTACCTGGATCGGTCTGGGCAATGCGTTCCTCGGAAGCCTGCTTGCCTGGGTCGTGCTCGGCAGACGGACCCGCGTTATGACCAACCACCTGTCCGCAGCAACAATGCCGGATTACTTCGGGAAGCGGTATCTCAGCAAGCCGCTGAAGATTGCGGCCTCCGCCATTGCCTTCGTCTTCCTGATTCCCTATACCGCCTCCGTCTACAACGGCCTGTCGCGCCTGTTCGGGATCGCGTTCGATATTCCGTATTCCGTCTGTGTCATCGCAATGGCTGTTCTGACCGGAATCTATGTCATACTCGGCGGTTATATGGCGACTGCCATCAATGATTTTATCCAGGGCATTATCATGCTGTTCGGCATCTGCGCCGTCATTGTATCCGTACTGAATGATCAGGGCGGTTTTCTGAATGCGGTAATACAGCTCTCCACAATTGAGAGCGATGTTCCCGCAACGCTCGGACAGCAGGGCGCCTTCGCGTCCTTCTTCGGCCCCGATCCGGCCAACCTTCTCGGAGTTGTCATCCTGACCTCCCTTGGTACCTGGGGACTTCCGCAGATGGTACATAAGTTCTACACAATCAAAGACGAACGTTCGATCCGGACCGGAACCGTGGTCTCCACCCTGTTTGCCGTCGTAATATCCGGAGGCTGTTATTTCCTGGGAGGCTTCGCCAGGCTCTTTGACGATCCGGCCATCTATTCCGCAACCGGCGCCATTGTCTATGACAGCATCATTCCGTTCATGCTCTCAAAGCTGTCGGATATCCTGATGGGAATTGTAGTCATGCTGGTGTTGTCCGCTTCCATGTCAACGCTCTCCTCCCTTGTCTTAACCTCCAGCTCTACGCTGACGCTGGACTTTCTGAAGGGGAATGTAATTAAGAAGATGGACGATAAAAAACAGCTTCTGATTATGAGAATCCTGATTGTGTTCTTTATTGTAATTTCCGTTGTACTGGCGCTCAATCCCCCACCTTCATTGCCCAATTGATGGGAATCTCGTGGGGCGCTCTTGCAGGCGCGTTCCTCGCCCCGTTCCTTTACGGTCTGTACTGGAAGAAAGTAACGAGAGCCGGCGTCTGGGCCGGATTCGCAGCAGGCGTGGGAATTACGGTCCTGAACCTGTTCTTCTCCTTCATTGATTCTCCGATCAATGCCGGAGCCATAGCAATGGTTGCAGGATTAATCGTTGTACCGGCTGTCAGCCTTGTAACGAAAAAGCTTCCGAAGGACGAAGTCAATAAGATGTTCTCCTGTTATGACGAAACAGTAACCGTTCACAAAAAGAAAGCATTGTCTGAAAAATAAAAAAGCGCCGGATGATTTCCTTATGTTCCAGGTAATCATCCGGCTCCTTCATGCGCAGCCCGCGCGGCGCTTATTTCACTGTAATCCCGTAGATTCTCTGCCCTCTGGTTCCGACCACAATCGTATTCTCGAATGCGGCTGGCGACGCTTCAATATTATTCCCCAGATTCACACTGCTGTAACATTCTCCCGTCAGGCCGTCAAGCAGGAACATATTGCCGTCCGAGTCACACAGAATCACATATCCGTTCCCTTCCGCATCATACAGAGCAATCGGGCTCGACCAGGAATAATGCTCCATGTCACAGTACCAGACCTCACTTCCCGTCTCCTTGTCAAGGGCCACAATCTTGCCCTTATCCTTTCCTCCGGTTCTTGCAATTACAAAATACACCAGATCAGAAAGATTATTCTGCCCAACCAGGGCCGTCGCCTGTACGCCTCCCGATACGCCGTCTACGGTTGAACACAGATATTCCCTCTGCCAGATCACCTCGCCGGTCGCCGCATTCACCTTCATAATCGGGACCTCTCCCTCGCTGTTTTTGTCCCTCGTAAAATGCAGGGACGGAGCGACATACAGGTAAGCCGTCTGATCCTCTTCTACAATATCAAGCACCGGCGTTGCGTTGGAATCATCCTTCATATCCTGCATCCAGATAATCTCCAGCGTATTCAGATCAATACAGAGCAGATCCGCGCAGTTATCCACAATATACAGATATCCTTTCCATGCAACGGCCGATGACTCCATGCCGAGCCAGTAGGAGTCCTCTCCGGACCGCGCGGTCGTATAACGCATCTTCACCGGCTCGTCCGGATTAATTGTCACGCTCGTACCGTCATATACCGTATTCAGCTTCGTCAGGTACAGAATTCCGTTCTCGCCCGGCTGAATCAGCGTATCTGTCTCCACATCAATCAGGGGGGAGGAATCATAGGCATGGAACCGGTCGTTATCCTCTCTTACCGAGAATTCGTCATCCATGCCGTATTCATAGATAATCGTTCCTTCTATCAAATCTATGATAAAAGTTCTCGCGCACTCCTCTCCCATGGAATCCCCTGCCCCGACAAAGTACAGCGGCGTTCCGTCCGGATAGATGCTTCCCGTTCCCTTAACCGGGAACCCAAGCTCAATTGGATCCCTGGTTGCTTCCCCGTCCTCCAGATCAAGGAAATAAATATTGCCGTCCATCGTCGCATAGATAACCTCCACAAGGCCGGCCTTATTCTTCTTCTCCTCATACATATTCATGGCCTGCCTGGTCTCCTCGGGCCAGCGCACCAGAAGCGGCTGTCCGGTCCATCCGCTTCCGGTCCAGTATCCGCTTGATATGGTTTTTCTCAGACGCCCTGTCTTAATATTCCAGGTTTTCTCCAGTGTCTTCTCCACGATATCCGCCGTTCCGTAAGACGGATTCAGCCGGTAATTATCTCCGCGAAATGTAATAACCCCTTCCAGATCCGTATAATCCCCTTCGAATTCAATTTGTTCAGCAGAAGAATAGGAATCCGCAGCGCTCCCGTTTACAAGCAGAGCCGTTTCAAGCCCGAACAGGGACGGCAGCGTAGAAGACACGGCAAGGGGCCGCCCAAGCTCCAGAAGCTTCTGTTCCGATGTCAGGGCCTGATTCTGAAATACCGTAACCGCATCATCTCCTGCCATCGGCTCTGACAGCGGATCCCCGCAGCCGGCAAGCAGCAGGGACAGCGCAAGAGCCATCGCCGTCATTGTATATCTCTTTTTCTTCATTCAGCAAAATCTCCTTTCACCGGAAATCATAGCACACTCCGCAGCAAAAAGGAAGGGGTTAAGATATCTTTAAGATTTCGTGGTTTCTGTAAAGAAATTTACTTGTATTCAACATTACAATTTGTTATAATACAGCTATAAGCAAGGAAAGGATGTTGTATATGGCACGTACAGTAAATGTAAATTTTCGTCTTAATGAAGATGATAAAAAGAAAATGGAGCAGGCATGTGATGATATGGGGATTTCCATGACAGCAGCTTTTACTATTTTCGCTAAAAAAGTAGGCCGGGAAAAACGTATCCCGTTTGAAGTGTCTGCTGATCCGTTTTATTCCGAAAGCAATATGAAACACCTTGAAAAAGTGGCTGCTGAAATAAACGCAGGAACAGCGAGACTTGAAGAACATGATTTAATAGAGGTCGAATAATGCGGATATTATGGGAAGAAAGCGCATGGAATGATTATCTGTATTGGCAGGAGCAGGACAAAAAGACATTAAAGCGGATAAACGTACTGATCAAAGACATCCAACGAAACACGTTTGAGGGAATAGGTAAACCGGAAGCCTTAAGAGGTAATTTATCCGGATTTTGGAGCAGGCGCATTGATGAAGTAAACAGGATTGTTTACAAAGAAAAAGACGGAGCAATCATCATAGCAGCCTGCAGAGGCCATTATGAAGATTAAATAGCATGACATTAGACAAAATCAGCCCAGGAGAAAAAAGCGCCCTGCCGCCGCATGACCGGAAAACAGCATTTCCGGCAGTTCGGCGGCAGGGCAATATTATTATCAGATGTAATATTCTTTTGAACCGTCTTAATTAAGAATCTGTATTCCTTCCGTGAATTCCGTATTCATGGCAAGGCGCACGCACGGCTTTCCCGTATCGGGATCAAGGATTCCGATTCCGATTACGGGCTCCTCCCCTTCCACTCTCTCATACGGCACCGTCGTAACCGTCTCCGTCTGCCCGCCAGGCAGCAGCTCCGACAGGGAAAGTGTTACCGCGGTACTCCGAAACTCCCTGTCCGAAGCCTCCTTCACATACAGCATAACCGGCCAGTCAAAATACATGGGCGCCGCGCCGTCGTTTCTCCAGGCCAGCCGGATTTCCAGCGTCCCCGCAAGCCGGTTCTCTGTTACCGTCATGGATTCAATCCAGTACCGGTATCCGACTGCGGCCCGGACCGCCTCCGCTCCGTCCGTCAGCGCCTCCTCTCTGATCGGACACATCGGGCCGATGAAGGTCATATGGGATTCCGAAATCAGCGACAGAGTCTCCTCCAGGCCGCTTCCAAGCATGGTATCCATCGGAAGGCTGCTTGTGAATTCCCCGCCGACGGGCGCCTTATTCCAGATCGCCTCAACCGGCTGATAGCTCAGCCGATCCCGATAGCTTCCTCCATCACGCATCCAGCCGAGCCATTCATACGTATCCTCCGCCATCCCCGTCATATCGTTGAATACTCCGAAGCCCCTCTCCATCCCAATCGTATAATTTCTGCGCATCATCAGCTTCGCATCCGGGAACGCTTCGGCATACTGCGCCACATACTGCGCGCATACCTCCTCGGACGGAATGCCCGGCAGCCCGCTTGATTCACTGGTATGCCACTCGCCCCAGTGTCCCAGGCTTCCAAGCTCTACATAAGCAATGAAGCCGTCTCCTAAGCAGGCCTCCCCCAGAGCCTTCAGCGCCGTCTCATGCTTTTGAATAAAGACGGGATTCGAATAATCCGGACAATACCCTCTGCCGTAGGAAATATCATACGTCACGCCGTCCCCGGTCTGCTCATACAGCCACTGAGGAATATCCATATGAGCCTCGTCGTCCGGAATATCGCAGACAAACCGCAGCACCGCATGCTTGCCCATATTCTTCCATTCCTCAATGAAATTATCCTCCATGACCTGCTCCCACGTATAGAACCCTTCCTCGGGCTCCCACTCGGCCCATGTAATATCAATATACACAAGATTCTCGGGCAGGGCGGCCTCATAATAATCCGCCGACGGCGCATATCCCATCAGTGGATTGTAAAAGCCCTCCCGCGCATACTCATACCGCATATCCCATTTCCTGATTGTCAATCCATATACCGCCGCGCCTGCAAGCAGCACAATCATAACCGCAGCCAGACCGATGATCCATTTCTTACCCATGATATTCTCCATTATACTCAATCAGCGTAACATCCTTAACTCCTTCTATATTCCGGATCCTCTCCGTGAATACGGTATTATCCTTCCTGCAGGCAAGCTCAATCGTCATCTCCGTTACTTCCCCCCGCAGGGTCTTTGACTTAAGCTGGGATTTTATCTTTCCAAGCTCACGGATCACCTGATCTCCTGCCATATCTCCCTCATAATGCACAACCAGAATATAGATTCCGGACTTTTTCTGTCTCGCATATAACAAAGCAATTACAAGGATCATCATGATGCTGCCTGCAAATGCAAGCAGGTACATCCCGGCTCCGATCGTAATGCCTCCCGTAATGGCCCAGAACAGATACAGCAGATCCATGGGATCCTTGATCGCCGTCCGGAAACGGACAATGGAGAGCGCGCCGACCATACCGAGGGAAATCACGATATTCGTGCTGATCGCAAGCGTCACCATACACGTCAGGACGCACATCCCTACGAGCGTCGCGGCAAAAGAGCGGGAAAAGACAACACCGCCGAAGAAGATCCGGTACACCCGATAGATAACAAGCCCCACGACAAATGATATCACCAGAGAAAGCATAATTTCCAGCACAGCATCCACGGTCAGATTCCCTCCGTAGGCAAATGCCTCCAGAACTGAATTTTTAATTACATCCTGTATACTCATAGCATACTCTCCTTATATTTGTTTCGCCATATAAGCCGTTTTCTCATAGCACAGCGTATATTTGGATATCGCCATGAAATGATGAGCTGACGGCGGAATGACTTCTTTTATCATCTGAGGCAAAAACTCCGTGAACTTTACCTCCATAATCAGCACGCCCGGATCCAGCACCTCAAGCGCGGGCAGCTTTGGATCAAAAATATCCTCGCACAGAAGCGCCGCCCTGACATGGGAGTCAAAGGTAATGCGGACATCTCCGTACGGAAAGATCAGCGGCTCTCTCTCATAATCCACGATAACTCTCGGACGCATCAGATGTACCATACATTCATAATAGAACTCCCGGCACAGCGGCTTGTCCGAAGCAAGCAGGAAGGAATAATCCCCGGCCAGAATCCGATCATATTCCTCTCTTTGGAGAGTCGCGGAATCCTTGTGAATATAATTGGCGATCTTGGTCTTTCTCTCCAGCTTAATGGTCTTATCGCTGCAGTTATACACCCGGATCCGGTATTTATTCCTGTAATTGACCCCGTCCAGCTTATCGTGATAAGAGTTATCCCAGTAATCATCAAAGTACAGGCTCCGGATCATATATTTTCCGTCCCCGGCATGGCTGTCCCGCTCCATAATTTCAAGAAGCCTGGCCCGGATCGCGTACATTTCAGCCTCGGTAATATAATATTTCCACTCATTCCGAAACGGCCTCTCATCACATCTTGGACGCTTATTCTTAATAAACATCTTCCTCCACGGTTCCATCCTCAAGGACATAAAAGCACTTCACGCCGTAATGCTTCCCAATATCGGTCACGTAGTAATCAAAGGCCGTCTGGCTGTATCCGGATTCATTCTGCGCCGTTACCCTGATAAAATACTGCCCGGCCGGAAGCGTATCGAGAATTACGGAAGGATACCTCAGCCCCTCCTCTTTATAGATCGGATCCTCAAACAGGTAATCATCATCCAGCTCAAAGGTATACGCAACCGCTTCTCCGTCAAAGTCATAGGATACATCCCAGACAAATGTCATATCATCCCCTGATACCGTGGGAGTCCCGATATAGAACGGCATCGGCTTTTCAAGAGATTCCAGATAATATCCGTAATTCTCCTCAACCTCACAGGCAACCCCTTCCGCGATCTGATCATATTCCTCTTCGGTCAGCGGCGCGTACACAATATCGGGCATACTGTAAACATAAGGCTTCACAACCTCCGCGTACGCCTCTGCCATACCTGCTATCTTCTCCTCCGTCAGGTAATTCTCCCTCAGATCATTAATTGCTTCATCCAGAATATCCCGGTACGCCTGAACCTTGAACATTCTCTGATACAGAATATTTCCCCAGTAATTGCTCAGCCCCCTCTGCCAGGCGCCGCCCTCGATCCGGCCGCTCAGACGGTATTCCTCCCGCTTGAAGGCTACGTCATTATCCCATGATATGACATAGAATTTCTCTGAATTCAGCGGACTGTACAGATAATAATTCCTGGCTTCCGTATCCGTGTTGCCCGCAAGAATGTGGAACGCCATCCAGTAACACAGATTCTCCGCGTCAAAATATTCCTCCACAACCTCCTCAATCGGAACGGTATAGTCATTGACCGCGTCCAGCATGGCAATCAGCTTGGTATGATCGTCATCTCCCTTAATCTCCAGCTGTTCCTCGAACGCCGTTATGTCATACTCCGGATCCGTACTCAGCCGGATCACATCCTCATACCTCTGATATTCAAAAAAGTTAATTTTATAGAGCTGACCGTTCCGATCCAGCCCATGGCTGCGCAGATAGGTCTTGTTGATCTGTTCCACCTGTGTGAACAGGCCGTAATCCACGAACTCTCCATTACCGCTCGCCGTCTCATCCTTCACATACAGATGCACGAACTGCGTCCTTGCGCTCATCATCTGCGGAATCTCCTGCATCAGATCATAGCAGAGCTTATTGCGGAAGCGAAGCCCGTCCGTCATATGCTTATTCAGCGCGATCGTCTTCTGCTCCCGCCAGGTTCCCTTGCCGTCCTTAATGGATATCTTAAAGCTCTTCTGCGCGTTGCGGGAAGAGGTCTGTCCGCGGATCTGAACCACCGCGTTCGGGACATTCTCCCCATATCCGAACTCGCCCGGAAGCGGACCGGATTCATCTCCCACCTGCAGAATTGCCGCCACCTGATAACGGTCAATTCCAAGCTCGTCATAGTAATATGCGGAATGGGTATTCACCTCTTCCCATGTATGATCCGTCCCCTCCGCGGCATTTCCCTTCCGGACCGTCAGATACATCGTCACAACCGAATATGGATCATCCAGCTCATACACGGCAGAGTTATCCCGAAGCTTCCAGTCCGCAATGCTCTCTTCCTCCTGCCGGACTGTTCCCGGCTCATCCGCAGCCTGCTGCGGCAGTTCCCCTTCGCCGGTCTGAGTCCCCGCGCAGCCCGCAGCCAGAGAGAGAATCAGGCAAAGGGCAGTCAGTTTGAGCAGCTTTGATGTCCTTCTCATATCAAATCACCTCATTTCGTATCTTTCTGTTCCCGTGATGCCGCCCTTTTCTCCAGCCAGTCACACAGCCTGCCGAATACCTTCCGCCTCTCATCCGGAAGCACGGCCTGCTTACTAAGAAGAAAATACGGCAGCTTTTTGGTATACCATTCCAGCCTGATCCAGCTCGCCAGATAGAAACAGACGCTGCCGATTCCGAATCCAATCCCGAAGAACGGAATATCCCAAAAAAGGATCGAAACAATCGTCGCCGCCACACTGACCGTGGCAAATACCCCCGATGCCATAAGCGCTCCTTTATTATCTGCAAAGTACAGCAGAATCAGCATCAGGGTATTGGCAACCGCGTAGAGTCCGTAGCCGACACAGAGCAGACGGTAAATTCCGATGGAGGTATCGTTAAAGCCCAGCGGAAGCGCCTGAAGAATTCCGCTTCCGAATACAACGAATAATATCGTTGCAATCAGCTGCTTATACGCCCCAAAAGTCAGTTCCTTCCTTGCCACCGACAGCATCTCCTTCTCCGCCTGTTCGATATCCAGAATCGATCCCTTATCATTGAACAATCCATAATAATTCCTGTATTTCGGATAAAAATTCACTTCAACGGAGGTTACGAAATTGACCGTTGTAATCAGCAGCGAAAAATACGCCGCCAGCGCCGGAACATCATACTGCGGCGCTCCGTAGAATAATCCCTCCACCTGAACCCGCAGCGGTCCGAAATACATAATAACCAGATGCGCGAACAGTCCGACATGAACAAAAAACCCCGCTCCGATCAGAGACTTATATCGATCCGCCCAGCGCAGGAAGTTCAGCGTAATCCCCTCCTCCTCGGGAAAGAAGTCCAGCAAAAGCTTAAAATACCACGTCATCAGAATTCCATATCCGATAATGACGCAAAGAAAAAGAGTCACGATGGATGCCTTCTCAAGCCATACCAGCGCCAGAGCCAGAAGGAACGCGATTGCCAGCGACACCGCGAAGCCGGCCAGAATCCCCTTATATTCCTTCAGCGCCGTCAGATAATTCATCTGGGTCCACACAACGACCAGAATCGCAAAAAACAGGAAACACAACACTTTATAAATGGGATCTACCCCGGAAAACAACAGGAAAAGCCCATACAGAATTCCGCCGCCAACCAGCATCACACTGATTGAGCCGTAAAAGGACGGCATAATCCTCTTTGTCTTTCCTTCATACAGCATATCCGAGACAAACCGTGTTACCAGCATATTCAGAACGCTCGTAACCGTCAGGGACGCCAGCAGTGAATACGTAATCATACAATTCAGCAGTTCCTTGTCGTGATCCGATAATCCCCCCTTAGACGCCAGAACCGAAACTCCAAGCAGCAGGCAGACTCCAAGCAGCATCGGCCCCGCGCAGATCAATCCCGCGTAGCCGTACGCTTTGGCCAGAGAGAACATTCCCTTCCTGCCAAAGAGCTTTCTTAAACTGAACCCTATCCCTGCCATCGCTTCATCACCTCTTTATACGCATTCTGATAATTCCGGATCATTCCCTCATGCCTGTAATACTTCTTTGCCCGCTCCTGTCCGATCCTTCCCATCTGATACCGCTCCTCCTCCTTCACGCACAGAGTCTCCATTGCGGCGCATAAGGCCTGTCTGTGCATGGGCGGCACACACAGTCCGGCAGAGCCGAGCGTATCCCCTTCCATTCCAAACAGCAGCTCTCTGCAGCACCCGACATCCGTTGTCACACAGGGCCTGCCCGCCGCGAACGATTCCAGAACCGCGAGCGGCTGTCCCTCCGAAATGCTTGAGAGCACCGTAAAATCCAACTTCTTCATATATTCAATCACATTCGTCTGCCCGGTAAACACAATATCCCTCACCCCAAGCTGGCTGACCAGCTCATAGCACTCCTTTGTATACTCCTCGTCATCCTCCGGCCCGATGATATGAAGCCTTGCGTTCTCTACCCGAAACTTCATCTCATAGAACGCATAAATCAAAGTTTTCACATCTTTAATCGGCGCAATCCTTAAGACCGCTCCGATATCGACATAACCGTCCTTCTCCTTAAGCGGAATATCACAGAACCGCTCATACCGGACCCCGTTCGGAATCACAACGCATTTGTCCGGATCGCATCCCATCTCAATCTGAATCTTCCTTGCATTTCCGAACAGACTCGTCACCATGGCAGCCCGGGAGTAAATGGCGTCGGACAGCATATAAAAGAATCTCACCCAGTAACGCTTGAAGGAATGAGCCACCCATTTTGCGCGGATAATCTCCTCCTCCCGTTCCCTGGTATAGATTCCGTGCTCCGTCAGCATGCAGGGAACCCCATATTTCCATGCCGCCATAACGGCCAGAACGCCGCTGTATCCCGTCGCGACCGAATGATATATATCTGCCTTCGGAACCTCCCGCCCCATAATATACAGCAGCGGAAGAAGCATGGAGCGAATGGTATGGAACAGATCGGAGAACGCGACATATTCATATTCCTTATGGCACAGTTCCGTCAGAATCTTCAGAAATTCCTCGCTCATCAGAAAAGAGAGCGGTGAAATCCGTTCCGTCTGATACATCTGAAAGAGCATATCCCAGTCAGGCTTCCCGCAGTGAATCAGCTCCATCAGTTTATCCGTCTCTTCCTGCGTAAACCTCCGGCGTTTCGCGAAGGGCCTTCTCTTCTCCTCCTTCAGCTTCAGGGCCTCATCCAGGAAAATCTCCTCAATTGCCGTCACATTTTCCGGCAGCGTATATTTGAACCTGCCGCGATCCTTCGAGGAAGCGCCGATTGTCAGCAACACGAACTCATGCTCCGGCATGGCCTGGATATACTGGTGCATCCAGCTCGATACGCCTCCCGTCACATAAGGATAGCATCCCTCCAGTATCATACAGATCCGCACCTACAATCCCTCCTTCCCGATTGTAACCTGCTGTTTTTCCGCCTGAAGCAGATACAGATTCCCCGTAAGCCTTGTAAGGCTTCCTCCCGTAACCTCCCCCGGCTCCCAGTCGTTGGCCCGAAGGAAGAACCATGCCTCATCCGCGAAGGAATCCAGTGTAATTATCATTTCCTCCTCCCTGTGTTCCACGCGGGGATTCACATAATAATATCTCTGAACGGCCGCCGCCATCTCGCTTCCCGTCAGATTCCGGATATCGGGCGCCGCCGTATACAGCCAGTCCACATATTCCGTCAGTCTCGCGAACATGGTCTCCCAGCCCAGCTCTGCTCCGCGGTCCGGATCCAGCACGTCGTCCGGATGCTGGAAGTGTGAATTGATAAAATGAAAATTCAGTTCCGAGAGCGCGGCAATCTCCATATAATCATCAATCATACATCCGGAGATGATTCTAGGCGTCTCGATCACTCCGTCCTCCGACACCATGAATTCCTGCGTATACACGAACTCTCCCGGAAAATAGATGGAAGCAATGGTCCGGATCTGCGGGAACAGCTCCCCTATCATCTGCCTCCCCTCCTCAGAGAGAATATTCGACGGAGGGACATAGACCTGAAAGGTCTCGTCAGGGAACAGAGACGCGCAGAAATCATTCAGCTCAGTTAAGGAACTCAGCATGGCGTCAACGGACGGCCATTTCTCATAGGAATAAACTCCCTTATAATCGAAGCTCTCCAGGCACAGCGGCATATGATTATACCCATGGAATCCTATTTCCCCCTGATTCTGAAGCACCTGATTGCCGAAATACCGGAACCGGTAGATATCCTGATACCGCACAAGGGGCGGTTCCGTAAGATCCGAATAATCCTCAATCACCACACCGGTGTACCGGATTCCATAATCCTCAGCCAGCGACAGCACATCCGGCCACCAGACATTCGAATAGAATGTCGCAATATCCATACCGTAATCTCTCTGAATATATTGGCTGTCCCCTCCCGGAACCGGAGACGGAAAATCGTCCAGATAAAAGGCCGACCCGTTGATCACCGGATAGAGACAGGAATCCCCCAGCAGGCTGTAAGCCGCGGAATAAAACCCCCGGTAGGCTTTCTCGATAATTCCAAGGTTCATCACCACAATCTTCCCCTCTCCCCGCCCGGTCTCCCAGAGAAGAGGCAGCGCTCTCTCCCCTCCCGCCGTCATATGAACGGTACAGTCCTCATCCAGAATTACAGTCATCGAGGACTCAAAAGGATCCGTTATCCTGTATTCCTTGTCCATTCCTCCAAGCATAATATCACTGGTAAACCGCAGTGATTCCACCATGGTATACTCATAGCTGTTCTCCCGGATCCCAAGCTCTCCGGAGACCACCTGAAGACTTCCGTTATTATCCATCGGGAACAGGAACAGCAGGCTTCCTCCGTCCCTCACCCAGTCAAGCAGATCAAAGATTGTGTCTCCAAGCAGGGACAGATCGTTCAGCGCGATTGATATCTTATCATAATGCTCCGGATGAAGCTCCCGGCTCACGGCCAGATCCGCTTCATCATAGGAAATCTTCATCCCATCAAGCACCTGGCTGAATTCCTCTCTGATATAAGCCGATACCTCATTTCCGTTATGATAGATCAGAAGGCTGTCCGGCCTGCGCGCTTCCTGCTCTCCTGCCGCGAACGCGCCGCTTTCCAGAATCTCAAGCCTGGCTTCATACGCCTGATACCTGACGTTCGCCCTCTCCGCAGTCAGGACAAAGCCAAGCGCGAGAAATGCCGCAAATGCGATCTGAAGCCTTCTGAACCTGATTAAGTGTTTTATCTTATGTAGCGCTTTCGACACCTTCATCCCATTCCTCTCCTGCCCAATATCTGACAATATTCTTTCCGTTGGATGTTAAGAACACTCCGTTCCTGCGGATCATACGCAGCGTATGATCAATCCCTGCCCTGTTTTTCTCTTCTGCGTCATACGTAATCTGAAGAAGATACCCGTCCTCATCCTCCGGCCAGCGCGCAAGCAGAATACGAATACATTCCGCCACATCCTTCTTCCTTCCGAGAGCCATATCATTATAAGCCTTCTTCTGATAGAACAGCTTCTCATCCGGAAACCGGCTCAGATACTGCCCCAGCAATTCCGAATAACGCTCCCGCCGCGCAAGAAGCATATTGCCCTCAAGCAGGCCGCTTCCGATATAATCGGCAAGCAGAGCGATATAAGACCGCATCCGATCCGGATTCTCCGGATCTTCTTCGTATGCCTCTTCCTCCTCCTTCAGCTTCTGATCGTAATCCTTCTGCAGCTCAACCATTGCCGTTGTCGCATAGTGTACGACCTCCGTATCCTCATCCATCCTCGCCTCCTTCAGCAGCGAGATATACCTGGAAGCATCCGAATACAGGATATCCATCATGAGCTCTCTGCGCGTTTCTGCGTCATTAATCACGGTCGCATCGGCAAAGGATACGATTCCTTCCTCGCGTTCTCCCTCTTCCTTTAAGATGCTGCGATAAATCTCATCCTCCATCTTCAGCTTCTCAACCCCGATTTCCGCTCCCTTCCGGTCTTTCTTTCTTAAAATCCGCTCCAGCAAAAACAAACAGATAAGTCCCCAAAGCGGAATCAGCGCCACAATCCAGAACAGACGAAATCCACTCCGAATCACTCTCCTCCACATGAGGATCCCCAGAACCGCGCAGATCAGAATATGAATCAGGCACAGCCACAGCACCGCATCATTCAACTCTCTTCCATCCTTTCCGTTCTCTCATAGACAATTCCCTGCGCAATCAGCCGGTTCTCCACATAGGCAAAATTAGCCTCATCAACCTGAACCAGCAGCAGATACAGCTTCCCGTCCGTTCCCCGTCCCAGAATATCGGAAGACCGAATCAGACGGTTCAGCTTCGCGCTCGTCTCTTCCCAGTCATCCGATATAATATGAAGCAAAATGTAATCCGCGATATTTTTCTGCTTCATATCTTCCCGAATCTTCAGAACCTCCCGGAAATGATCCGGCTTCATAATATGTGTGCCCGGATCATAGATCTTTTCTTCCGACAGTTCCATATAATCCAGCGCGTTCAGGAACGCGTTCTGCATGAGACCTCCGAGAATCCGAATCAGATTCGTATAATAAAGACTCTGCTGCTCCTGAGTAACCTGATACACCATAACCAGCAGCACCAGCTTCTCCTTGCGGAAGATTCCGCAGGCATACGCGGGATAATGTTCAAGAAAAGACGAATTGCGCCATACCTCTCCCAAGCGGATCACTTCCATCATCTTCGGATACGAGCCGAGCTCGACCGAACGATTCAAGCCCCGAAGCATCTGATTGGAGCTCACAACCAGCCTTGCGTATCGCTGCCATTGATCCGGCATATAAATCGCAATGGAATGGTTCTCCAGAAGATCCTCGAAGACCTCCAGAGCTTCGCTGAATATCCTGTCAGGAAGCACATTGTTCAGCTTCTGGACCGCGTTAAAAATCCGCCCGAAGCTGTCCTTATATCCCAGAATCTGTCTCTTATATTCCAGCTTATTCTCAAGCACGGTCTGATACAGCTGATTCAGGTACAGATACTTATTCCGCAGCAGATCGTATTCCTTTTTCAGGAACCTCAGTTCATCCGACCGGGTATTTTTCGTATAGCCGCTGATTGCTCCTGCCATAAAATATGCTACATACGGAATCCAGTTATTAATATTATAGAATAATGCCGTCGCATCCATCCCCCCTCGCAGATATCCCGCCGTTAATGCGGCGCTGGCGCAGACGGTTGCCAGAAGTCCAAGCTTCATCCCGTGAACGGTTCCCATAATTACCACAAAGAGAAGCCTCAGATCAACGAATTGGAAATAAACCGAAGAACCCAGATATAAATTTAGCGCCTCCACAATCACAAAAAAGACGGCAAGCTCAATATACGCAGGCAGCCCTTCCTCTCTCCTGCGGCGGAGAATTCTCTGCCAAAGCCCTTCCTTCTTTTCCGGAGCCTTCTTATCCTGCTGCTTCTTATACTGCTCATAGCTGTCCCTGATATCAAGAAAACCGTCCGTAATCGCGAACCACCCGTAATATCTTCTGGCTTCGGTCGGATAAGGCGGAATCACGATAATACATGGCTCCCTGCCGCAGCCAACGCTCCCCTGATCAAAGAGCCCGGATAAGGAATCAGCCAGTTCACCGTATGTATGAGGAAATCCGCTGCAGATCATCAGCGTATCCGTAAACAGCTGATCCGCATCCGCCAGTCTGACAATCAGTCTGGCGAAGTCCTCCTCTGTCAGGAAATCAACCGGAGCCCATCTGCCGTAGCGCAGCGTCAGTTCCTCCTTCTGATAGATTTTCCGAAATACGGTTCCCAGATACGTCTCAAAGCAGCTTTCACTCACAATAAACGGAATCCGGACCAGACAGATCTGCAGATTGAGCCTTTCCTTATAGAACCGGCACAGCTCCTCCTGCTGATGAATCAGAAAGCTTCTTTTTCCCGCATATTCCATCTGATACTCTCCGAATTCATTCTTCGAATCCTTCGTCATATAATTGAGCGCCTCGTGCGGCATAAACACGACAATCCGGCTCTCTCTGTACCGCCTGCAGGCCTCCAGGAACTGTTCCAGATACCTGCCTGCCCCGGCCGTCTCTTCTCCTTCCTCCAGGTATTCCGAAAAATAAAATACCGCGCAAAAATCGTACATATGGAACAGATCCTCCACCTGCCCCGGCTCCTCTCCAAGCCGGCATGTAACGACAGTCTTCTGTCTGCTCCACTGTTCTATATCCTTTCCCGCCAGAATAACTCTGTACTCCTCAGCCACCCGTTCACACAGCTTCCGCGACAGGCATCCTGTATTCCCCATGAACAGAATATTAGACATAACGGTTTCCTTTCTTTCATAACGTGTACTCTTTTCATATAAAAACCGGCTGGTCCGAACGACCAACCGGTTTTACTTTCCCCGTACTATAACGGGAATATGCGGATAACAGGAATCGAACCTGCACGGTCTCCCACTGGAACCTAAATCCAGCGCGTCTGCCAGTTCCGCCATATCCGCAAACAGCAGGCACCAGCCGCTTCCTGTCCATTATAACATTAAATTTTACACATTACAAGATACAAATCAAGCTTTCCATACTATCAGGTATTATTCATCATAACGGTTTCTATGGAGTCTGCGGCATGTTCACAGGCATCCAGACATTTCTCCATGTAATTGTAGATATCCCTCCACGCAATCAGCGCAATCGGATCCTTCTCTGTGGTATGGAGATCCCGAATCGACTTCATATATAAGAGATCGCCGTCCGATTCCAGCTTATTAATCTCAATCACAAGTCTCTTCAGCTCCTTGGATTTCTTGAAGTTCTCGAATTCCGTCATAAGCTCCTTCAATACCGAGCATGCATTGATCGCCATCTTCGCCATCTCAATCGCTTCCGGCCGAATCGTCTTAACATTGCACATATAGATCCGGAGCGCAATATCCTCAACCGCATCCGTTACATCATCAATATTACGGCTTAACTCCATAATATCCTCCCGCTCAATCGGCGTAATGAAGGACTTCGCAAGCGCCTCCACCAACTCATGACGCTTCTGGTCGCCCTCATGCTCAATCTCGTGAATTTTTGAAATCGCTTCATCCAGCTTCCCGGGCGTATAATTCTCAAGAATTGACTCCAGCATCTTCGCCGCTCTCCACGCACAGTCCGCGCATTCGATAAAATTGTTAAAATAAAAGTCTTTGCTCTTCTTAGCCATACCTCTTCCTCCTGATCGTATTCTGATTCACTGCTTCTATTGATATCCTATGATCACGTAAAGATTACGATAAATAATTTTGCCATGAAAAATCCAATTAAACCGCAGCCCGGAAAGGTCAGAATCCAGGTAAGAACCATGTCCCAGACTACCCGGAAATTAACTGCCGACAGGCGCTTCACCGCGCCGACGCCCATAATGGCTGTGGTCTTGGTATGAGTTGTACTGACGGGAATTCCAAACAGGGACGACAGCAGAAGACAGGCCGCCGCCGCAATATCCGCCGCAAATCCCTGGAACTTCTCCAACCGCACCATGTCCATACCGACCGACTTAATAATCTTCTTCCCGCCGATCGATGTGCCGACGCCCATTACAACGGAACACAGCAGCATCATCCACACCGGAAGCTCCGCTCCTGCCGTACTGTCCACTCCGTTCATCAGGAATATTCCAAGCAGAAGCACGCCCATGAACTTCTGCCCGTCCTGCGCTCCGTGCATGAACGCCATTGCCGCCGCTCCAAATATCTGCGCTCCTTTAAAGAAATGATTTGTCTTGCGTCTGTCCATCCCCCTGCAGATCAGAATCACCAGCTTGCAGATCAGAAAGCCGCTTCCGAATCCCAGCAAAGTGGAAAGCCCCAGACCATAGAGTACCTTGATCCATTCATCCGCGTTAATTCCGCCGAATCCGCCCTGAAGCGCGATCGCCGCTCCGGACAGTCCCGCAATCAGAGCATGGCTCTCGCTGGTCGGTATCCCGAAGTACCATGCTGCCACCGCCCAGATTACGATCGCGAACAGCGCCGCGCACATGGCAATTACGGCCACCTCGCTGTCCCCGTCGAAATTAACCATATTCTTTATTGTCATGGCTACAGTAGAATTAATCATGGTCATCACAATGACCCCGAGAAAATTAAAGATCGCCGCCATGATAATCGCTCCGCCCGCGCTCATACACCTCGTCGCCACACAGGTAGCAATTGCATTCGGCGCATCTGTCCATCCGTTAACAAAGATAACCCCTAATGTCAACAGGACAGAAATCATCAGAATCGGATTACTCGTTATCTGATCCCAAAAAAATGAAAATGAAACATCCATGTTACAAGCCTCCTTATCTTTTGTCCGGTACCTGCAAACATCCTGCTAGTCTGCAAAGCCGAGCGAACAGATATAGCGAATGATGCCGAACCCGGCAAGCAGCGTTACAATACATATCACCCACTCGATTCCGTTCGGAAGCCCCGGATACACCTCGGCAACCGAACCGACCACGAATCCCAGGATAATCAGATACGTCGGCTGCGGATACTTCTTCATGGCATATTCCAGCACCTTTGTCGTCGCTATCACTCCGAGAATCAGTCCCGCTCCAAGCGGTATCAGATATCCGATATCCAGACTGCTGATGGCATTCAGCGTGCGATCGTAAATCCCAAGCAGAAGCAGCAGATAAGATACGCTGATCCCCGGAAGGATTAAAGCAATGGCCGCCACAAAGCCCGCAATCAGCAGAATCCCGATCCCCGCGTTTTCCTGAGCATTCGCGACAGTATCTGACGGAAACAGAGCGAACAGCACCATAACCAGAATTCCAATGCCAATATACAAGGGAACCTTAAATGAGAACTTCTTAACCTCTGCCTTCTGATACATAAGAGGAATTCCTCCCGCCACGGCTCCGATGAAAAAATACAGCATCGGCCGCGGATACGCTTCAATCAGCCCCGACAACGGCCTCGCGAACAGGATCATCCCCACAATTCCGCCGGCTGCGGCAATCCCCAAAAAGAGCAGACTCTCTTTGACGTGCTTAAAAAAAGAACTTACGGAAGAGACCAGCTTATCATAGATACCAAGAATCATCGCCATGGAGCCTCCGCTCACTCCCGGCACAAGCATCGTTGCCCCTATCACCATCCCCTTAACTGCAAGCAGGGCATGGGACTTCATGCGTTTCGACATAGATCCGTTTCCTCTCTTTTCCTGTTCTGTCATGATTGTGTAAAGACACACATTATAAAGTGTAGACTATGTAAAAAGCTTCGTCAAGATAAAGGATCGCAATTTAACAATTATTTAACATTTTTTATCATTGTAACGTCCGAAAGCGTAAACTGTTAAAAAAGATCCGAACCGCTTACAGGTCCGGATCCCTTGCCGACGACTGGGCCAGCTGGATTCGAACCAGCGTGATGCAGGAGTCAAAGTCCTGTGCCTTACCGCTTGGCGATGGCCCAACAGTATAGAAAAATCATAACATCTGGCTTGCTGTTTTTAAAAAAGAACCCTGTCTGACAGGATTCTTCTCCTAAGGGTGGGTACAGGGATTCGAACCCTGGGCCTTCAGAGCCACAATCTGACGCGCTAACCAGCTGCGCTATACCCACCGCATATAAAATTACGCCCCGAAATCCATTCAGGACAACGTGCCAGAAGGGATTCGAACCCCCGACACACGGCTTAGAAGGCCGTTGCTCTATCCAACTGAGCTACTGGCACACATGATAATCCAATAACCATATTAAATTATCAAAGCGGGTGATGGGAATCGAACCCACGTATCTAGCTTGGAAGGCTAGTGTTCTACCATTGAACTACACCCGCATATTCTGAGGCAGATCGGGGTGACAGGACTTGAACCTGCGACCTCTTGATCCCAAATCAAGCACTCTAGCCAAACTGAGCCACACCCCGATTTGTGTTGCTGACTGGCTGTCTACGGTTACTGCCGCCCGACGCAAGACATATTATATAATAGGTCACGAAAATTGTCAACCATTTTTTTCATTTTCATAAATTCTGCGTAAATCCCGCGTCCGGCAGCTTTTATATCCGTTATCATATCATATCTGATTCATAGTTTAAAGTAAAATGCGCGTCTCCTCTGGAATCCAGATCCATAATAAGAAAGGAAGGCAGATGATTGTCCTGTCTCGGCTGCGATATGCTTCACGGATTCACCGCCCAGACGCTTCCGTCCAGATCAATCAGCGGCCGGTGGGTATGCCCGAACATGACAATATCCGCCCCCCGCATAACGGCAGCCTCCTTAATCATCTGTGTACCGTAATTCACCCCATAACGGTGTCCGTGGGTAAGGAATACTTTATATTTTCCGATTGTAATCACCTTCTCCCTCTCAATCCGCGAGAAGAAATCATTATTTCCGGAAATCATCTCCACCGGACAGTCCGCTATTCCCCGGATATAATCCTCGTCGCCTTCCAGATCTCCCAGATGAATCAGCATATCAATCGGCTTCACACGCCTGACCGCCCGATCCAGATGATAACATCTTCCGTGAGAATCGCTTACAATCAATATCTTCATACCCTTCCCCCCTTATAACAGCTTCTTCATTGCCTCCAGCGCCCTGGCGCGATGACTGATCCGGTTCTTCTGTTCCGGAGTAAGCTCTGCCGTCGTCATACCGAACTCCGGCAGATAAAATATCGGGTCATATCCGAATCCGTTCTCACCGGCAATGGAATATCCGATCTGTCCTTCTATCGTTCCTCTTGTCGTCAGAATTCTTCCGTCCGGGAACGCGCAGGCAATTGCGCAGACAAACCGCGCGGTTCTGTCTGCCTCCGGCACTCCCTTAAGCCTGTCCAGAATATATTGATTCTTAATATCATACGAGGTGTTCTCTCCCATGAACCTGGCTGAATAGATTCCGGGAGCCTTATCCAGATAATCCACCTCCAGCCCGGAATCGTCCGCCATCGCGATTTCTCCGGTCAGCCTCATGACCTCTCTTGCCTTAATCACCGCGTTCTCTTCGAAGCTGCTGCCGTCCTCCGTAATATCCGGCGCCAGCCCCTCCTCCTTCAGCGATACGATCTGATATCCGCAGTCCGCCATAATTGCGCGAACCTCTTTCATTTTGCCTTCATTACCGGTTGCAAAGATTATCTTTTTCATCGTTCCTCATGTCCTCGATTCCTTTGTTTCTGAAATCCCCATTCTTCATTATGCTTAGTATACTATGGAACCATGCAATACTCAATATGTTTTTTACAAAATGTCCTCTGCCGGCCCCAATCCGCGCGGCATTCAGACTTGTCTGAAACGCCGTGATACGGTATAATCATCCTGTCAGGAATTATACGCAGAATCATTTGTCAAAAGGAGGCAGCTTATTATGATCCATATTCATCCCAACCCGATTCCCGTTTCTCAAAAAAACAACCATATTACCCTGCTGTATCCATATTATACGGAAGCGGCGAAGATAAAAGGCAGCGTCGTCGTTCTGCACGGCATGGCCGAACATCATGAACGGTACCGGCATTTCGCCGGATTTCTGAACGCGGAAGGCTATGACGTATACCTGTACGATCACAGAGGCCACGGTACGGACAAGCAGGCCGGCGAGCTTGGATATTTTGCTCCCAAGGACGGCGACCGGCTGGTCATTGCGGACGCGGTCCGGGTCCTGAAGTATGTCCGTTCGAAGAACCGGGGCAATTCTCTGATCCTGTTCGGCCACAGTATGGGCTCTTTAATTGCCCGGAATGTTCTGGAGCATTATGACAAGGTCGATTGCGCCATTATCTGCGGCACTGCCATGCCGCCCGTTCCCGTCAGTCTGTGCGGATACCTGATCGCCTCCGCAATCTGTATCCTGAAGGGTCCCGCCTCCCGCAGCCCGCTTATGGACCGGCTGCTGTTCTCCGGCAGAGAATATAAACGGCTGTGCGCAAGAAGCTCTATGGACTGGCTCTCCAGAAACGAAGCTGTGGTAAGCGAATACAATTCCGACCCCTTCTGCGGCTTTTTGTGTACGGCTTCCTTTTACCGCGATCTAATCCGTCTTACCCTGACAGCAGAAAGCCGCAGACTGATAGCGAAAGTGCGCAGAGATCTCCCGATCTTTCTGATCAGCGGCTCCTGCGATCCGGTCGGCGGATGCGGCAGACAGGTCAGAGCGCTGTATCACGTCTTCAAAAGACTCGGCTTCACCAACATAACCCTGAAGCTGTATCCGGAATGCCGTCACGAACTTCTGAATGAGCAGAACAGGGAGGATATCATGAAAGATATCGCATCCTGGCTGGCGCACCAGCCTGCGGCAGCCCGCCATGGCTCACCGCTGCGCGCCGGATCTTAAAGGCTTGGGTCCCAGGAACTGATACAGGTAGGTTTTCAGCATTCCGTTGTAGATCTTTCTGTTTTTATCCGCCTTCCTGCCGATATAACGTTCCGCCTCCTCGTATCCGGTCAGAAGATACATGGACCAGGAATCCAGCCCCCGGAATGCCTGTCCGATCTGCCGGTACAGCAGAGGCATCGACGCCTTATCCTCAAGCCGTTCTCCATAGGGAGGATTCGTTATGATGAACCCATACTTTCTGCTGCTCTGCAGATTGACAAGCTCTCTTTGCTGAAAATGAATATATTGCTCCACACCGGCCAGTTTCGCATTCTTCCTTGCCGCCGCCACGATATCCTTATCTATATCGTAACCCTGAATATTCATCTCAATATCGCGGCGGATCCTGTCATTCGCCTCTTCTGCGGCCTGTGTCCAGATCTTCTCCGGCAGAATATCGCTCCAGCCCTTCGCCGTAAAGGAACGGTTCAGTCCGGGAGCGATATTCGCGCCAATCATGGCCGCCTCGATCGGAATGGTTCCGGAGCCGCAGAACGGATCGACCAGAAGCCGATCCTGCTTCCACGGCGTCAGCATGATAATGGCGGCCGCAAGCGTTTCCGTAAGCGGCGCCCTGCTCGTCAGCCTCCGGTATCCCCTTTTGTGAAGAGATTCCCCCGACGTATCAATCCCGATCGTCACCTCGTCCTTCAGCAGAGAAACCCGCAACGGGAATTCGCTTCCTGACTCCGGGAACCACTCCATCCGGTATTTGAACTTCATCCGTTCCACAATCGCCTTTTTCACGATTGACTGGATATCGGAACTGGAAAAGAGCCGGCTCCTGATGGATGTCGCCTTCGCTGCCCAGAATTTCGCGTCCGGCGGCAGATACTCCTCCCACGGAAGGTTCTTTGTACCCTCAAAGAGTTCCTCGAAGGTCTCTGCCCGGAAGGAACCAACCTTCCACAGAACACTCTCGGCGGTGCGAAGAAACAGATTCGCTCTGGCGAATGCGCTCTCGTCTCCGGCGAACGTTACCTTCCCGTCCTCTGTCTTTATAATCTGGTACCCCAGATCCTGTATTTCCCTTTTCAGCACTGCCTCCATTCCAAAATGGCAGGGGGCAATCAATTCATACTGGCTCATTCGTTCCTCCATTCGGCATCATTATGAATGTATTGTAAAACCCTTTCCTGATTCCGTCAAGAAAAACGTTGCGGGCATTTCGCGCCGCCCTTCTCAAGCCTGCCGCGGAACATATGAATTCCTCCGTATACATTCACAATCCGGTATCCTTCTTTGTCCAGATCCCTGGCCGCAAGGAGGCTTGTATTCCCTCTGTCGCAATAAAGAACAAGCAGATAAGGCTTAAGCTTCTTCTTATGCGCGTCCAGTTCATCATATGGTATTGTAATTGCTCCCGGAATGTGTCCGGCGCAATAATCCTCCTGCGGGCGCAAATCTATCAGCAGACATCCCTGTCGTTCCGCGTACCGGACCGCGTCGTCCGGACGGATTGATTCAAACGCCATACTGTTCCATCCCCCTTCTTCGGCTGAATGCCGTTTCGGATTACCCTCTTCCCCCATTCTATACTGTATTCATCGGAAGGCTGTCCCGTGCCGCATCCTAAGCTAAAAAAGGAAGCTCCGTGCGGATGTGTTTCTTATCCGCACGGAGCTTCCGAATTAATTGTTAATACTCCTGACCATTGTCTTCAAAGGCATTCCTGGAACAATTCTGACCGGATGCATTTCTGGAAGCGGCATTCCTGGCGTTGTTCTGACCGGATGCATTCTTACCTGACGTGCTGTTCTGAGAGGCGCTGTTCCTGGAATTACTGCTGTTCTGCATTCCAGAGGTGTTCTGAGAATTGGAATTGCCCATATTGGACTGGTAGGAATTCTGCGATTTATTATTCGCCATGGTTAAAACCTCCTGTGAAAGATAAATGATTACTACATCCATTAGTCTTTGCCGTTTTAAGAATAATATACGGGGATTTTTATTTTGACTGCTTTATTTGCAAGGTTTTTTACTCCTTATTATTTTTATAACTCGTTTATAGCATCTTATAATTCTTTAAAGTTTTTTTTTGAAAAAAACTTTAAAAAACTTCAAAAAAGCACTTGCAATTTTTTTATGCTT
>DVNP01000003.1 GCA_018714285.1 Candidatus Caccomorpha excrementavium
TATATTTGAATTATACAGGAAGCTCCTGTTAAATTATAATTATGCTTCGTATTCCTATGCCTTCCTTCCTGCTTCTCTCTTCCTCAGCTCGGCCATCGCCCCGTAGTGTAAGACAGGAAACTCGGGCGGCGCGATTTGATCAAGCAGTTTCCTGTGCTCCTGTTCCCATGCGGCGATCTCCTTCTCAGTAAGCGAAGCGCCGATTCCCCTGCAGGCCTTCAGTCTGCCGTTCCAGCTTTCACGGGTGAACGGAACGCTGACACGATATTCCTCATGGTAAATAAGCTCGAATCCTTCGCTGTAACAATCCGGTATCTCAATCGGATGCATGGTTTCACCGCCGCCGCTCCACTCCGGATTATACTTCAGTACAAGCGCTTCGCTTGCTCCCGCGATCTCGTCTTCAAAGGGCAGCCATGACATATACAATACCAGCAGGCTCCCGCCGGGTTTCAGCATACGAAACAGCTTTGGCTCAAGCAGCTCATGGTTAAAATACCAGAAGCACTGACAGGCCGTGACAACGTCAAAGGAATGATCCGGGAATTCCAGCTCTTCTGCCGCAGCGGCTTGATCATTCTCTGCCTTATAGAAGTATTCTACCAGATAACCGTTCCGTTTTCCACATTTATCTTCATTTCTTTCATATCGGCTGCCGGACCGGGCAGAACCGAAGGAGACCGTTCCAGACATCAAACAGAAGCGGATACCGGCATGCCGGTATCCGCTTCTGTTTGATGTATTTGATTCTGTATCTGTCACGAAAGAGCATGGCTGCCGCATTGTCTGCAGGAGGCGCATCCGCCGTGGGACTCTTTCCAGAGACGATCCGCCACCGGGGCCCATTTCGCGGCGGTTTCGACGCATTTATCCGAGAATTCCCCGGCTGTTTCCAGATTCTGATAATCCGTACTCTTCGCATGGCTCTTCTCCACAATCTCCGTCAGCCTTCCCGGATTGTCCAGTACCAGGCAGGGACGCAGCAGATTCTCATTCCATGGCTGGTTAAATAGCGGACACCTGTTAATGTAATATTCAGGAAATATTAGTGAAATATAAAAATAGACCGGACGGCAAGGAGATTCCTTTCGTCCGGTCTGTTACGTCATTCCAGCTTTGTCAGTTCCTCTGTCAGCTGCAGAATCTGAGGCGCCAGCCTTTCCCGTTCTTTTCTGGTGATTCGGACATACAGCGGATACGCCGCCGCCACAGCCGCAATGCCGATGATTCCGATAATCACTCCGGGAATGAACAAATATTCCATCCAAACCATGGTACAGCACATTCCTACCCCCAGGAGCAGGCAGCCTGATACGCCGGCAAGAATAGAGATCACCGTTCCCTTTCTGGTCGTACTCCGATCCAGCCTGCGCAGCTGCTCCATTTTGTCTTCTTCCTTTTCCTCATGCAGATACTTATTCCGAATCCTGCGTATCTCCTCCTGCCGTGTGGCGGAATAGGTATAGTTAAAGGTATCTTCTATTTTATCCATACATTATCTTCCTTTCTATATTTATTTTCTAAGCTGCTTTGTTGAACGGACAATCATATAAATCGCCATGGCCAGCACAACCGCGCATACGGCTCCGCCGAAGGCTCCAATCATGATACGGCGAAACTCCTCTTCATCATCCTGCCCGAATTGGGCAAGCATGGCGGTCGCCAGAGAGAGCATGGAAACCAGCGCCGCCGTCAGGCTGATCACCTTGGCCGCGGACAGAATCGGGCTCCCGTGCTTTCTAAACTTTACCACATTCACGACTGCCGCAATCGTAATATAAAATGTATAAAGCGCCATCATATAAATCAGCAGCCCCGAATAGGAAAATCCTCTGTTTTGTGTCACCATGGCAACGACAATACCGACCAGCGCCTGATTCATGAACAGCAGGATAATTCCGCATACCCGATAATGCCGAAGCTCCGAAGAGATATCCTCGCCAATCGGCCTGCTGTGGACATAACGCACCAGCACCGCCCGCATAACCGAAAGAAGCATATAGTAAAACGCGAGGGCGATAAACCAGGTCGAACGGTACCTGATGCCGGAAAACAGGTTCAGAGCGGTATACAGAAGATTCATGCACAGGCCGCCGTGAAGCGTAATCTCCGATCGGAAGATGACATCCCCCAGCAATCTCTTCCCCAGCGGGGTACTGCGCAGCTTTATCACCGGCGGCAGGTTTTCAATTCCGTTCCGAACCGCCCGCGCAACCCCCTTAAAGCCTGTAACGGTAATAACCATTGCATAGGCTGAAAGCAGGTAAGAGATATATGCCAGAACAGAACTGCTTCCCGTTCCGAGCATAACAAAGACCAGAATAAATGCAGGCACGGAAATCACGACCGTCGGTATGGGCGGCAGAAAAAATATTCTTTTCATAATTTCCTTAACGCGCTTCATCCTGCTTCCTCCTGAGCTTTACCGTGAACGTACTGCCCTTCCCCACCTGGCTGCTGACGGAAATATCCCCGCCCACAATGTCGATTACCCTCTTTACCAGCGCAAGTCCCAGGCCGTTGCCCTGGGAAGCGTGGGAGGTATCCCCCTGATAAAACTTTTCGAATATATGACGCCCTACCTCCGGCGGAATACCGCAGCCGGTGTCAGTTACCTGGACAATGGCGTAATCTCCTTCCGATTTCAGGGAAAGAAACAGTTTCCCGCCCGGATCCGTGAACTTGACGGCATTTGAGAACAGGTTATTCCATACCAGCGCGAGCAGCTCCGCATCCGTATCTACCATAACCTCCTCTTCCACATCCGTATTAATCTCCAGATTCTTCTTCTCCCAGACGTCTTCAAAGGAGAGCAGACATTCACAGATCTGCTCTCCCAGATCATATGTCTTAACAACCGGATAAATCTGCTGATTCTCCAGCTTGTTAAGCTTCAATATATTGGTAATCAGATTGGCAAGCCTTCGGGCCGCCGCGGTCACGGCCCTGGCATATTCCATTCTCTTCTCCTCCGGCAAATCCGGCTGCTGCAGCAGCGTTCCGTAATTTTGAATCACCGCCAGAGGAGTCTTCAGTTCATGGGACACATTTGCAATAAAATCCGTCCGCAGCGTCTCTGTTCCGGACAGCTCCTGGGCCATTTTGTTAAAGTAATCCGCAATCACGCTGAAATCACTCATACTGTCCATGCCGCCTGACGGAATCCGGACCGCAAAATCTCCTTTCATAATCTGTTCCGCCGCTTTCACAATCCTGCGCACCGGACGGTCAACCATGAACCTTCTCCGGATCCCGTCAATCACCGAACAGATCAGACTCAGCAGAATCACGTTCAGAAACGTTACCTTGGCAGCCTGTTCTATATGATCCTTCGTAAGAACCAGGCCGGTTGTCCTTGACATCATATTCAGGAACAAAATCATACAGCAGCTGATCACAAACGCCATCATAAGGAAAAAAACAATATAGCGGCGAACGGTAAACACCCATCTGACTTTCTTCTGTCTTTCTCTGATATCTTTCATTTCAATACCGCCTTGTATCCCAACCCATGTACCGTTACAATCTCAAAATCTTCGCAGCCGGAGAACTTATCCCGCAGCTTGGTCATATACACATCCACGGTCCGGGGTCCAGAGGTCGTGGCGCTGTCCCAGAATTCATCCATCAGTTGAGAGCGGGTAAAGGTCTTCTTCGGATAAGACAGGAGCTTATAGATCAGATTGAATTCCCTCACGGTCAGAGGAATCTCCTCATCGTTCAGATAAGCAACATGCTCCTGCGCATCCAGCACCAGGCTTCCTACCGTAAGTCTTTTGCTTGCGGCAATCTTAGCCCGGCGCATCAGAGCCTCAATCCGCAGCAGCAGCTCATCCAGATCGATCGGCTTAACCATATAATCATCAATCCCTGCCCGAAAGCCTTTCTGCTTGGAATTCAAATCATCTCTTGCCGTCATAAACAAAATGGGAATCTCCTGATTTAACTCCCGGACATTCTTTACGAATTCAAACCCGTCCACCCTCGGCATCATGATGTCGGATATAATCAGGTCGAACAGAGTGCCGCCGTACATGGTGTCATAAGCTTCGCCCGCGGCCAGGCACCCAACCGTCTCATACCCGTTCTGATTCAGATAAGAGCATACCGTCTTATTCAGTTCTCTGTCATCTTCTACCACTAAGATTTTAAACATGCTTCATGCCTCCCCATGCTTTTTTCCTTATGATAGCATAGAAATGTTAAATTATTGTTTATTTTTTGGCCTTTCCCTTTTTATTTTAAACCTTTGACAACAGGAAGCGAGCAGGGCTATAATTCCGACAATACCGACGATAACTCCGGGAACCATCATGTTCCATACCATGGTCATACACATTCCAATTCCAAGTACAATCGCTCCGAATACGCCAAGCAGGGTTGCTCCGATTGCCTTTCCGTTAAAGACAATAGCCGGCTTGCCGTCCATCTTCCTGCGGACAAGAACCATGGCCAGCAGAATCACTGCTCCGACGATCCCCATAACAACTCCCGGCATAAAAGCGCCATCCATTTTTTTTGTGTTCTCACACTTGATGATGCTATTGTAGGAGCGCCGTGTTGTCGAATTAATTTCAAATTGTTTATAAAGTATTAAAACCACGGATCGTTTTGTTTCTCTGTACTTTCTGCTGGAATCATGCTATAATAAAGCTGTTAAAGACCACGGCAAGGATGCCGGAGGAGACGAATCGGTCTGTCTCTTTCCGGTATCCTTGCTTTTTTGATTAACAGGAGGATTCGCATGGGAGCATTTGATCGGATTAAGAGTGGTCTGCCCGGCATGGACCGGCTGCTGGATTCCATCCGTATGGGCGATAACGTTGTATGGAGCGTATCGAATCTGGAGGAATTCACTTTTTTTGCTCTGCCTTTTGCAGAACAGGCCGTACGGGACAGCCGGAATATCATTTATATGCGTTTCGCGAAACATGAGCCTCTGCTGCCCCCCATGGAGGGCGTTAAGGTTTATCAGTTCGATCCTGACAAGGGCTTTGAGGCATTTACGGTTGACATCTATGACCGCATCACACAGGAAGGGCGCGATGCCTTCTATGTATTTGACAGTCTTTCCTCTCTGCAGTCTGTCTGGTATACGGATCTGATGATGGGGAACTTTTTCCGGGTTACCTGTCCCTATCTGTTCCGGCTGGATACGGTCGCTTACTTCCCTGTTCTCCGGGGAATCCATTCCTTTGACGCCATAGCCAGGATCCGGGATACAACCCAGCTGTTCCTGGATGTATATGGCAGCGGCATGATTTATCTTCATCCCCTGAAGGTATGGAACCGGAATTCTCCAGAAATGTTTATGACTCATGCCTGCACGCGGGAGGAAAGGGTATTCCGCCCGATGACTGACGGCGTTGCCCTGAGCAGATATTATCAGCTTCTGGAAGCGGAGGAATCTACCAGACAGGATCAGAACTATGACAGCCATGATCGGTTCTTTTCGCTGGCGAAGCTGGAATACCGGCACGGGACCTTCCGTCCCGAAACCGAGCAGCAGATTTTAGAAAGCACCATGACGAAAGATTCCCGGCTTCAGGAGATGGTGAAGAATTATTTTACCCCCGGCGACTATTTTAAGCTGCGAGACCGGATGATCGGAAGCGGCTCTATCGGCGGTAAGGCCTGCGGAATGCTTCTGGCGAGAAAAATTATCCGTTCCCGTATACCGGAGTATGCTCCGTATCTGGAACCGCACGACTCCTATTACATCGGATCGGATGTGTTTTATACTTATATTGTTTCTAACAACTGCTGGAATCTGCGGATTGCGCAGCGTACGGACGAAGGCTTTTTTGAATGTGCCGGCAGGCTGAAGGAATCCCTTCTCCACGGAAGCTTTCCGGAGGATATCCGCGAGAAGTTCCGCTCCCTTCTGGAATATTACGGCCAGAGCCCTATTATCGTGCGCTCCTCCAGCTTCCTGGAGGACGGCTTCGGCAATGCATTTGCCGGAAAATATGAATCCGTCTTCTGTGTCAACCGTGGAACTCCACAGGAACGGCTTGCCGCCTTTGAAGACGCGGCGCAATCCGGGGATACCCCGCCGTCTCAAGCCGGATAATCCGTCCTTTAGACCGGATAATCCGTTCTTTAGACCGGATAATCCGTCCCGTTTCAGGCCGTCCTTTACACCTTCCCTCTGTCATGATATAATTTTGGCTGTAAAGGAACATCCGATGATACAATGAATATAAGAAAGGAAACGATTATGAAGGTATACGGATCACAGATCTGCAGCGGCTGCAGGAATTATAAGGCAGTTCAGCAGAGCCGCGGCTTTGAGGCGGACTATGTGGATATTACGGCGAGTACGGCCAATCTCAGGGAATTTCTCCGGCTGAGAGACCAGGATCCGATCTTTGATTCGGTCCGGGAGCGGGGCGGAATTGGAATTCCATTCTTTGTCAATGAGGACGGCAGAAGGACCCTGGATATGAACGAGGCGCTCTCCTGGATCGGACAGGAACCCGTCAGGGAGGAAGAGCTTACGAATACTCCGTCTTCCTGCAGTGTGAACAGCTGCGTCTGACCGCCAAAACTTAGGCATACACAGCCGGCATTCACCGCCAGAAATAAGCAGCCATGCAGACCTCTCCGAATCTCGGATTCCCGCTGTCTGCATGGCTGCTCATGCTGTCTGCCGCCGCATCTTACTGCTTCTTCATCTCATTCTCCAGCATCACATTCCGCCGGTATTCCTTAGGCGAGATGCCGCAGATGCTCCGGAAGATCTTCATGAAATGCTTCTCATTCTCATAGCCTACCCGTCTGCTGATATCCACAATCCGCTCATCCGTCTCCTCCAGCAGCCGCTTTCATTCTTGCAATGCTCAAAAAAATATACTATAATTATCACGGACCTAAGCGATATACTATGAGTAAATCCACTTAAAAAAACAGAATGCAGGAGATGCCTGCGTATGGATAAACTTCAGATACTGACAGTCAAATTCAAATTTATGGAGGTAATTATGAAAAAGAAGTACAGCGCGGTGCCTGAATCGATGAAGAACATGGAAATGTATGGATTTAATTGGATGGAGTTCGTTATTTCTGTTCCTTCTCCGCTCTACATAATGACATCCTATAAAAGCAATGGACAGCCTAACGCCTGTATGCAGTCCTGGACAACCTTCACAGGCGGGAAAAACGGCTACTTTGCAATTGTTTCCGCTGTCAGCAAATATGGACATTTATACAAAACACTCCATGAAACGGGTGAAGCCGTCATTAATTTTATGTCTGCCGATTTGTATGATAAGTGTATGTCAACCTGTAAAAATAACGGCTTTGAGACAGATGAAATCAAAACCGCAGGTTTAACTCCGGTTAAAGCAGACATGGTGAATGCCCCTCTGATTGATGAATGCTTTATGAATCTGGAGTGCCGCTTTAAGTGGGAGAAAGAAGTCGCGGAAGGCGACGA
>DVNP01000047.1 GCA_018714285.1 Candidatus Caccomorpha excrementavium
GGTCAGAGTGAAGCCGAGAATAAAAGCGCCGGCATAATTGTTCTGAAGCATATAGACATCATATGGAACAGACTTCTGAAGCTGTTCCGAGACAGGGACGATCTCTACGGTATATCCGGCCGGTTCCGCCATTTGACGGAATCCAAGAATGATATCATATCCGAACTGGTGAGGCTCTTCATATTCGACATTCTCAGTCAGAATACACAGCTTTTTGTCTGCCTTTTTTCTGCGCAGTTTTGTGTAGCCCATAGCAACGGCAGTCTCCATGATGGTTTTTTGCAAAGTTTCGCTGACATCCGGCGCGCCGTTGAGCGCTTTGGAGACGGTTCCTTTGGAAATGCCGAGTTTATCGGCAATATCCTGTATTGTAGCCATCTGGCTCACCTCTTTTCTGAATCTGTGAATGATATCATTATATATGAGAAGATACAGAAAAGCAATAGTTTTTTAAACGAAAAACAGAAAGTTTCGGATTATTGTGAAAAAATGTGACATGGTGATTTGTCATAATGCACAAAAATAGAATTGAAAATATGGATAAAATAGAGAAAAACACAATTTGAGTAAAAAATACAATTGACGAATTGGAAAAAAAGAGTTACTATGAGATCACAACGAAACAATACGAAACTTTCAAGGAAACGGAGATGGAAAGATGAGGAAAAACAAAATTGCTTTTCTCCTCACAGCGGCGCTTATGGTAACGGGACTTTCCGGCTGTGGGGGAACAACGGGCAGCGCTTCCCAGGATCAGGAGGATATCCGTCTGATGGTATGGTCACCGCAGAATGATCAGTCGAAGGACAGAGGGGAGTGGCTTCAGACCATGTGTGAGGCGTTCGCGAAAGAGCATCCGGAATGGAATATTACATTCGTATACGGAGTTGCGGATGAGGCGGGCGCGGCCGGTCAGGTGGCGCAGGATCCGGAAGCGAGCGCGGATGTGTTCATGTACGCGAATGATACTCTGACTACAATGACGGATGCGAATGCGCTTGCGAAGTTCGGAGGTAAGTACAGGGAAGAGATCGAGAGTACGAATTCACAGGAGGTCCTAGATTCTCTGATTATGGACGGCGCTCTGTACGGGGTGCCTTTCACAACGAACACCTGGTATATGTATTATGATAAGAGCGTATTTTCCGAGGAAGATGTGAAGAATCTCGATACCATGCTGGAGAAAGGAGTCGTATCCTTTCCGTTTACGAATTCCTGGTATCTGCCTGCCTTCTATCTTGGCAACGGCTGTACGCTGTTCGGGGACGGAACGGATGAGTCCCAGGGGGTGGATTTCGGCGGACAGAAAGCCGTGGATGTAACGAATTATCTGATTGACCTTGAGAATCATCCTAATTTCCGGATTGATGCGGACGGTTCCGGAATTGCGGGGCTTCGCGACGGAAGCATCAATGCGATGTTCACCGGTTCCTGGGATGCTGCCGCGATTGAGGAGATACTCGGCGAGAATATGGGTGTTGCCAGTCTGCCTACCTATACGCTGAACGGGGAAGAGAAGCAGATGCTGGCCTATGCGGGTTCGAAGGCGATTGGAGTGAACACGAACAGCAGGTACATGGTAGCCGCGGTGGAGCTTGCGATCTATCTGGGCTCGGCCGAAGCGCAGAAAGCTCATTATGAGCTGTGCGGCGTGGTTCCGTGCAATACCGAGCTGATGGAGGATGAGCTGATTAAGGCAGACGAGGTTGTGCTGGCTCAGAATAATACCTTCAATTTTACATCCATTCTGCAGCCGTTTGTGTCCAAGATGAGTAACTGCTGGACGCCGGTTGAGAATATGGGCAAATCTATCCGCAACGGTACCGTAACGCATGAGAACGCGGCGGAGCAGACGGAAGCGATGAATGACGCGATGAACAGTGATGGAATCTGAATGAGGTGAGAAGGATGAGGATATTTAAGAAAAGAGTGAATGAATTCCCGACTCCCTATACCTGTACAAGGGCGATTAAGGAGGGCGGCATGGAAACCAGGCTTTCTATGATAGTGATGGGACTTGGCAATTTTGTACACGGACAGAGAATTAAGGGGCTTCTCTATCTGGCGGTTGAAGCAGCTTACATTGTATTCATGGTTCTGGTCGGATTCGGATGCCTTGCCATGCTGCCGTCGCTTGGCAGTGTGCCTCAGGAGGAGATATGGGATGAGGCGCAGCAGGTGTATCTGTATACGAAGGGGGATCAGTCGGTTTTGATCCTGCTGTATGGAGTGGCAACCGTAATGCTGAGTATTCTGATGTTCCTTGCCTGGAGAGGTTCGCTTAAGAGCGCGTATAAGGCGGAATGCCTGGCAAAGGAAGGAAAGCATGTGAATAATTTTGTGGAGGATCTGAAGACTCTGCTGCATGAGAATCTGCAGAAGCTTCTTATGACTCCCTCTGTTATATTCATTTTCATGTTCACCGTGCTGCCGCTGATTTTCATGATCTGCATGGCGTTTACCAATTACAGTAAGATAGATAATCATCTAATGCTGTTCGATTGGGTAGGGTTTGATAATTTTAAGACACTGTTTGATTCTGACAGTATTCTGGGAGGCACATTCTGGTCCGTCCTGCTTTGGACGCTGGTATGGGCATTCTTCGCGACATTTACCAACTATATCTTCGGAATGATTCTTTCGCTGATGATTAACCGGAAGGATACGAAGGCAAAGGGCTTCTGGAGATTCTGCTTCGTTCTCTCCTGTGCGGTTCCGATGTTCGTATCTCTTCTGATTATGAGAACCATGCTTCAGCCAGAAGGCGCGGTGAATGTACTGCTGCGGAATCTGGGAATTATTGCCGCTGATGAGAGCCTTCCGTTTTTCACGGATCCGACATGGGCGCGGGTTACCGTTATTGTGGTGAATATCTGGGTCGGCGTTCCGTATACTTTGCTTCAGCTGACCGGCGTCCTTCAGAATATTCCGGCGGAGCTGTATGAGGCGGCCAAGGTTGACGGGGCGAATACCGTACAGACATTCTTTAAGATTACGCTGCCTTATATGCTGTATGTAACAACGCCGTACCTGATTGCGACATTTACGGGCAATGTCAATAACTTTAATGTGATTTACCTGCTGTCGGGAGGCGATCCGGTTACGAATCTGGCATCCACGGCAGGCAAGACGGATCTGCTTGTAACCTGGCTGTACAAGCTGACGATCGACAGACAGTATTACAATATCGGTTCCGTTATCGGTATTTTGACGTTTATTATCCTTGCGGTCGGAGCGCTGCTTACTTACCGCAACAGCAAATCATATAAAGAAGAAGGGGGATTCTAAGCTATGGCAGGAAAGGTTGCCTCCGCTAAGAGGAAGCGTATCATTAATAATTCGATCGTTCATGTGATTCTGGCTGTGCTGGCGGTGATCTGGATATTCCCGATTCTGTGGGTTGTCCTGACCAGCTTTCGGGCAGAGAAGGGCTCTTATGTATCTACCTTCTTCCCGAAGGCATTTACATTAGATAATTATGTGAAGCTGTTTACGGATACGACAATCCTGAACTTCCCGCAGATGTTTGCGAATACGCTGTTTATCGCGGTATGTTCCTGTATTCTGTCGGCGTTTTATGTCTTATCTGTATCCTATTGTCTGTCGAGACTGCGTTTCAAGATGCGTAAGCCGTACATGAACATGGCGATGATTCTCGGACTGTTCCCGGGCTTCATGTCCATGATTGCGGTTTACTTCATTCTGAAGGCACTCGGGCTGACAGAAGGGAATCTTATTCGGCTGGCGCTGATTCTGGTATACTCAGGCGGCGCGGGACTGGGCTTTCAGATTGCGAAGGGATTCTTTGACACAATCCCGAATGCGATTGATGAGGCTGCGCTGCTGGACGGCTGTACGAAATGGCAGATTTTTACGAAGATAACGCTTCCGTTGAGTAAACCGATTATTATTTACACGGTTCTGACCTCTTTCATGTCCCCGTGGCTGGATTTCATCTTTGCGAGGGTTATCTGCCGCGCGAATTCCGATCAGTATACCGTGGCAATCGGCCTGTGGAAGATGCTGGAGAAAGAATATATTGACAGCTGGTATACAAGCTTCGCGGCAGGAGCGGTACTGATTTCGATTCCGATTGCAGGTCTGTTTTTGTGGATGCAGAAGTTCTACGTGGATGGAGTATCAGGAGCGGTTAAGGGTTGATTGTTAAAGTTGATTGTTAAGGAGCGGAACGGATGAAAAGGACGGCAAAGCAGTGGAAGGACTGCTATATGGCGAAAGAATTTCATGAGAACTATTATTATGAGAATTGGCTTGGAGCAGTCTGCAGTGAAGAGGGAACAGCTTTCCGTCTGTGGAGTCCGCAGGCTGCAGACGCCCGGATTCGCTTATATAAAGAAGGGGAAGGTGGAGAGCCTTATGCGGCGTATCCCATGGTTCGGAAGGAGAAGGGAGTATGGGAATATGTCTCTTCCGAGAATCTTCATGGGACGTATTATGATTTTGCACTGGAACTGGAAGAAGAATCCGTTATTACGGCAGATCCTTATGCAAGAGCATGCGGATTGAACGGCAGACGCAGCATGGCGGTTGATTTGTCAAGAACCAATCCCGAAGGCTGGGAAGAGGATGTCCCTCCGGATTACGGAACGGAGCAGGTGATCTACGAGCTTCATGTTAAGGAATTTTCCTGGGACGCGTCCGGCGGTTTTCCGGAAGAGGTCCGCGGTAAATACAGGGCGTTTTGCTGTCCAAATACCACGCTGCACGGCGACGGGACGCATCCGACGGGAATTTCGTATCTGAAGGAGCTTGGGGTGACGCATATACAGCTTATGCCGGTTTATGATTTCGGATCGGTTGATGAGGCGGGGGATCCGGACGGGTTTAACTGGGGATATGATCCGGTTAACTGGAATGTGCCGGAAGGATCGTATTCCTCCGATCCGGCGCACGGAGAGGTTCGGATCCGGGAGCTGAAGGAGGCGGTGCAGAGCCTGCACCGCCAGGGCTTCCGGGTTATTATGGATGTCGTCTATAATCACAGCTACAGCCTGGATTCCTGGCTTCAGAAGACGGCTCCCTGGTATTATTACCGGGTATGGGAGGACGGTACTCCCTCCAACGGCTCGGCCTGCGGCAACGATTTGGCAAGCGAACGCCCGATGTGCGCGAAATTTATTCTGGATTCCGTCCTGTATTGGGCCAGGGAATACCATTTCGACGGATTCCGGTTTGATCTGATGGGACTTTTGGATGTGGGACTGATGAATCGGATTCGTACGGAGCTGGATAAAATAAGAGGAAAAGGGGAGATTCTGTTATATGGAGAGCCGTGGGCCGCGGCTCCTACCGCTATGGAAGGGGGAGCCGCGCAGACGGACAAGCGTAATTTAAGTCTTCTGGATCCGGGAATCGGTATCTTCTGTGATAATACGCGGGATGCCGTGAAGGGTTCCGTATTCCGGACGAAGGAGCCCGGATTCGTGAACGGAGGAAAGGGGTTTGAGAGCGCCGTCTTTCACGGCGTTAAAGCGTGGTGCGGCAGGAGGGGATTCGGGGCGGTTTCTCCCGCCCAGATTATTACCTATGTGTCTGCTCATGATAATCAGACGCTCTGGGATAAGCTGACGGATACTACCTGGGATGAATCGCGCAGGAGAAAGGAGTATCGCCTTGCGGCCGGAATCTGTATGACCAGCCAGGGACGGCCGTTCCTTCTGTCAGGAGAGGAGTTTGAGAGAACCAAGGGAGGTCTGGAGGATTCTTATAATGCGCCGATTGCGCTCAACCGGCTGGACTGGGACAGGGCATATGAAAGACTGGATCTGGTGAACTATTATAAGGGGCTGATTGCTTTAAGAAAGCAGCTTCCGGCGCTGTATGACAAGACGGAGCATGCCGCGAACCGGATCCGGCTCTATCTGAGGAGAACCGGATTCGTCGGATTTACCGCGGATAACACGGATGAAAAGAATTCCGGCGCATACAGAATGCTGTGTATCCTGTATAACCGCAGGAATTCGGGAATAGAGGTCAGGCTTCCCGAAGGGGAATGGGAGATTCTTGCGGATGGCGCGGACAGCTTTCTGTGGAAGAATCCGCCGCGGGTATCCGGAACCGTTTTGGTGGCTCCGGTCAGTATGCTGGTGCTTGGCCGGCGATAGAGGGATCATATTATGAAATGGATATACGGAAAACAGGACTGGAATACAATTGAGAGGGGAATGGAGAATTGTTATCTGATGACGAACGGACTGGGCGGATTCTCCTCCATGACGATGACGGGCGGAGTATCCCGGAATGATCACGCGCTGCTTATGGCCTGTGTGAAAGCGCCCAACCACAGATATAATCTGGTGCACCGGCTCAGAGAAGCTCTTCTTTCGGAGGGAGAGGAACAGGTTCTGTCCGTTCAGGAATTTGCGGACGGGCATGCGGAGAATGGAGTTCAGTATCTCTCGGCCTTTACGTATGAGGATACTCCTGTCTGGACCTATCACGCGGACGGCGTGGAGATTATCAAGGAAGCCGGATTGAAGCAGGGGGAGAATACGGCGGCTCTCTCCTATGAGATCCGCAACCGGAGCGAAAGAGAATGCCGATTTGCCGTCACTCCGTTCTATCAGTTTGTACCGAAGGGAAAGGATCTGGATGAGGATGCCGTGATAGACGCAAGGCTTTATTCTTCCGGGGGAGAAATCACATCCGGCGCCCTTACGCTTTATGTCCGCACGAACGGATGCGTAAAAGAAATCCCGTCCGTGAAGGAAACGTATTATTATCGTTATGACGCCTGTGACGGAAGGCGGGAAACCGGGACCGCATGGACGAATCACAGAATAGAGACTGCGGTGCGGCCGGGTGAAAGCCGTATGCTTGAGATTGTATATGAGATGACTCCTTCTGCGGATACGGCGCGTTATATAATAGAAGGCGTAAAGGAATACAGGAAGGAGCTGGAGAGGCGGGCGGGTTATCATGATACGATTGCCGGAGTACTCTCAAAGAGCGCGGCTCAGTTCGTTTCCGCAAGGGAATCTACGGGCGGCAGTACGATTCTGGCAGGCTATCCTTTTTTCGAGGACTGTGGACGCGATACAATGATTGCCCTGCCGGGAATCTGTCTCAGTACCGGCCGGTATGATACGGCCAGACAGATTCTTAAGACGTTTGCCCGGTATGAGAAGGACGGGCTGATGCCGAATCTGTTTCCGGAGGGAGGAAGCAGGCCGCTGTACAATACGGCGGATGCAGCGCTTCTGTTCATTAACTGTGTTTATCTGTACTATGAAAGGACGAAGGACCCGGAATTTGTAAGAGAGGTCTGGCCGGTCATGGAACGGATTGTGGAAGGATACCGTTATGGAACGCATTACGGGATTAAAATGGATGAGGACGGACTGATTCAGGCAGGAGAAGGATTGGATCAGGTAACCTGGATGGATGTCAGAATCGGAGAGATTCTTCCTACCCCAAGACACGGCAAACCGGTAGAAATTAACGCGTACTGGTATAATGCGCTGCGTGTGATGGAGACGCTCTCCGGGCTGTGCGGCGCGGGGAAAGAGGAATATGCCCTGATTGCGGATCGCGTAAAGAGGAAATTCACAGAGTTATTCTGGATAGAAAAGGAAGGCAGGCTGAAGGATCTGATATCGGGAACGGCGGCGGACATGCAGATGCGCTGTAATCAGATCTGGGCGGTTTCCATGCCGTTTACCATGCTGGATGGGGAGAAAGAGAAGAGGATTGTAGAGGCGGTTTTTGCAAGACTGTATACCCCGTACGGCCTTCGCACACTGGAGGAGAAGGATGGGGAATTTCATGCCTTCTATCAGGGTTCGATGGAGGAAAGGGATATGGCGTATCATCAGGGAACGGTATGGGTGTTTCCGCTCGGCGCGTATTACCTGGCCTATCTGAAGGTACATGATTACAGCAAAGAAGCAAGGCAGATTGTAACAGGACAGCTCGAAGGGCTTTGGGCTGCTTTAAGGGAAGGCTGTATCGGTCAGCTTCCTGAGATTTATGACGGAGGAAATCCGGCCGCGTCAAAGGGTTGCTTTGCTCAGGCATGGAGCGTGGGGGAATTGCTTCGGGTGTATGAAAGACTGGAAAGAGACTGAAAGGAGTCTTGTATATGGAAAAAGAATTGTTACAGATACTTTTAGAAAGATTCGGAACAGATATCAGGGAGGCTTCGAACGAAGAACTATATACCGCGCTGCTGTATGTGACGAAGACAAGACTGGCAGGAATGAAGAAGAATGAGGGGAAGAAGAAGCTGTACTATATTTCGGCGGAATTTTTAATCGGGAAGCTGCTGTCCAATAATCTGATTAATCTGGGACTGTTTGAAGAGACAAGAAGCGTACTGAAAAAATACGGCCGCGATTTGACGGAGATTGAACAGATGGAGCCGGAGCCTTCCCTGGGCAACGGAGGTCTTGGACGGCTTGCGGCCTGTTTTCTGGATTCCATTGCGACGCTTGGACTTGCCGGCGACGGCGTGGGGCTGAATTATCATGACGGGCTGTTCCTTCAGCGATTCGTGAACTGCAAGCAGAGAGAAGAGAAGAATCCGTGGATTACAAAGGATAGCTGGCTTACGAGAACCGATCGTCATTACGAGATCCCTTTTAAGGACTTTACGCTGACATCTGCGATGTATGATATTGCCGTGCCGGGATTTGAGAACGGCTGCAACAGTCTGCATCTGTTTGACCTGGACACTGTGGATGAGAGCATAATAGAAGACGGAATCCGGTTTGACAAAACGGATATCCGCAGGAATCTGACGCTGTTTTTGTACCCGGACGACAGTGACGAGGCAGGGCGTCTGCTGAGGATCTGCCAGCAGTATTTCATGGTCAGCAACGCGGCGCAGCTGATCCTGGAGGAAGCAATTGAGAGAGGCGTTGATTTATACCGCCTTCATGAATCTGTCTGTATCCAGATTAATGATACGCATCCTACCATGGTGATTCCTGAACTGATCCGGCTTCTGAAGCAGAAGGGCTTTAATACGGATACAGCGGTGGATGTGGTAAGAAAGACATGCGCCTATACGAACCATACGATTCTGGCGGAGGCGCTGGAGAAATGGCCGGTTTCTTATCTGGAGAAGACGGTTCCGCACCTGATTCCGATTATCCGTGATCTGGATGCAAGAGTGAGGAAGGATTATCAGGATGAGAGGGTGTATATCATTGACAGGGATGATCTTGTGCATATGGCGCACATTGATATTCATTACGGTTATGCGGTCAATGGAGTGGCAGCTCTTCATACGGAGATCCTGAAGGAATCCGAGCTGAAGCCATTCTATGATATTTATCCGGAGAAGTTCAACAACAAGACAAACGGGATTACCTTCCGCAGATGGCTGATGCACTGTAACCACGGTCTTTCGGAATATCTGGACGGACTGATCGGAACGGGATGGCATAGGAATGCCGGAGAGCTTGAGAAGCTCCTTGCATGGAAGGAAGATGAGAAGGTTCTTAAACGGCTCCGGGAGCTTAAGATGGAAGCGAAGACAGAGCTGAAGCGGTATCTGAAGCAGACGCAGAACGTGGAGATAGATGAGAATTCAGTCTTTGATATTCAGATTAAGCGGCTGCATGAGTATAATAGACAGCAGATGAACGCGCTGTATGCCATTTACAAATACAAGCAGATTAAAAGGGGAAATCTTCCGGTAAGGCCGCTGACTATGATATTCGGGGCAAAGGCCGCTCCTGCCTATACGATCGCGAAGGATATCATTCACCTGATTCTGTGCCTGCAGCAGCTGATTCAGAATGATCCGGATGTTCATCCTTATCTGAACCTTGTCATGGTAGAGAATTATAATGTAACGAAAGCCGAGAAGCTGATTCCGGCCTGTGATATTTCCGAGCAGATTTCCCTTGCGTCCAAGGAGGCTTCCGGTACGGGAAATATGAAGTTCATGCTGAACGGCGCGGTAACGCTTGGAACGCAGGACGGCGCGAATGTGGAGATTCATGAACTTGTCGGGGACGAGAACATCTATATCTTCGGAAAGACCTCGGACGAGGTGATTGAGCTGTATCGGACGAACGGCTATTCTTCTTCCGATATTTATGAGAAGGATCCTGTCGTAGAGGAGCTGGTGGATTTTATTATCAGCAAGGAGCTGATCCGGGTTGGTGATCCGGTGAATCTCGGACGGTTGTATAAGGAGATTGTGAGCAAGGACTGGTTCATGACGCTGCTGGATCTGAAGGATTATATCAGGGTCAAGGAGCAGATGCTTCAGGATTATGAGGAGGAAACGGCCTGGGAAAAGAAGATGCTGGTCAATATCGCGAAGGCCGGATTCTTCTCTTCTGACAGAACGATTGAAGAGTATAACAGGGATATCTGGCACTTATAAGAGAAAGGGGAGATATCATGAGAGAATCGGGGATCCTGATGCCCGTATCCGCTCTGCCTTCCAGAACGGGAATGGGGGATCTGGGGGAATCTGCGTACCGGTTTATCGAACTCATAAAAAAAGCCGGCATGAAGATCTGGCAGATACTGCCTTTGAATCCGGTAGGGTACGGCAATTCGCCGTACCAGCCGTATTCCTCCTGCGCAGGGGATGAGTTGTATATCAGCCTGGATACGCTGTATACGGAAGGCTTATTAAAGAATCTGCCGCCGTCTTACAGAGAGACGGCAAGGAGAGTGGACTATGAAGCGGTCCGCGCATATAAGGAACCGTTCCTTAAGGAGGCCTTTCGGGAATTCATGATAGAGGGTGGCCGGGAGAAGGAAGATTATCAAAGCTTTCTTTCACAGCCATGGGTCTCTTCCTATGCGGTATTTCGTGCATTAAAATCAAAAAACGGCAGAAAATGCTGGCTGGAGTGGAAGAAGGAGGATCGCGACTGGCCGGGGAGTCTCTTCCCTCTTTCGCCGGATATTGAAGAAGAGGCAGAATATCACAAGTTCCTTCAATATCTTTTCTTCTGGCAGTGGATGAACGTTAAGAAGGCGGCGAATGAGAACGGGATTCAGATTATGGGGGATGTTCCATTTTATGTGGGACTGGATTCCGTGGATGTATGGGCAGGAAGAAAGAACTTTCTGCTGGACGCGGACGGAAGGCCGATCTTTATTGCCGGAGTTCCGCCGGATTACTTCAGCGCGACCGGGCAGAGATGGGGGAATCCCATCTATGACTGGGATTATCTGAAGGAGAATGGATATGAGTTCTGGGTGGATCGGATCGGTTACAGCGCGAAGCTGTTTGATATTATTCGGATCGATCATTTCCGGGCATTCGATACATTCTGGAAGATTCCGGCTTCCTGTCCTTCGGCTGTGGAGGGGGAATGGATTGAGGCTCCGGGATACGAGGTAATCGATACGCTGAAAGAACGGATTCCGGGTGTGAATCTGGTTGCGGAGGATCTGGGAGATCTGCGGCCCGAGGTGCTTGCGCTGAAGGAACATTACGGGCTGAAGGGAATGAAGGTTCTCCAGTTTGCCATGGATATGTCGGGAAAGTATGCGCATGACAGATTTAAGGAACAGGAGAATCTGATTATCTATACCGGAACGCATGATAATGATACATTGCTTGAATGGTACGGAGCGCTGACTCCGGCTGAGAGACGGAAGCTGCGCAGATTTCTGAAGAAGCAGGGAATCAGGGACGGAAGCGTGAAAAAGAGGCTGCTGGCCTATACATTCAGAAGCAGGGCGGAGTATGCGATTGTTCCGATGGCAGATGTTCTCGGCCTGAAGAAGGAAGGCCATATTAATACGCCGGGAACCGTAGGCTCTCCGAACTGGGAATGGAGGATCACTGATTTTACCGCGGCCAAAAAGGAGCTGATGCGTCTGTCCGGACTGATTGCCCGGCACAGCCAAGGAAAATCAAGATGAGAAATCCTTTCATGTATTCTTCTTGCCGAATGTCTGACGGTATAGTATACTAAAACCAGAACAAATAAAAAGAAGGCGTAGGATATGGCAGATGCGATTATTTTGATCGTTGTCGTTGTTCTGGTTCTGATTGCCCTGCGAAGCAGCATCAGACATTTTAAAGGGGAGGGAGGCTGCTGCGGCGGAGAAAAGGTTCCGAAGCAGTCAAAGAAGCTTACGGGCGTGAGCTGCAGAAAAAGGATTCTGATTGAAGGCATGCACTGTGAGAATTGCAGGAACAGCGTAGAACGAAGCATTAACCGTCTGGAGGGCGCGTCCGCAAAGGCGGATTTGGTTAAGAAGCAGGCAATTGTCTCAATGGAGCGCGAGATTGAGGATGAGAAGCTGAAGAAAGCAGTAGAAGATGCGGGCTATCAGGTCATTGGAATTGAGAGATGCTGACCCGTCAAAGAAGGACAAAGAAGCAGCTTTTGCTTAAAGGGCTGTTTCTTTGTCTTTTCTGTTTTTTTGATAAATTCTATCATTTGAGAACATTGAATTTTAACATATCATTCGTTATACTGAAGAAATGAGAAAGATATCATAAAGCGGCGCAGAAGCGGCGCGGAAAAGAGGCGAACATGAAAGCACATAAATTTTGGGCATGGGCGGCGGCATTCTGTTTTGTTGCTGCTTTGTATACCGGGATGAAGCACATATAAAAGGAGGCGGTTGTTGTGTTCGTAAGCGAAAAATGGACAAAGACGGGACTGTTTGCGGCAGGCGTATTGTTCGGTACCGCGGGAATTAAATTATTATCCAGCAAGGATGCGAGGAAGGTATATACGAATTGTACGGCTGCAGTGCTGCGCGCAAAGGATTGCGTTATGAAGACGGTTACCGTTATTCAGGAGAACGCGGAGGATATTCTGGCTGAGGCAAAGCAGAAGAATGATGAACTTGCCGCGCAGGAGGCCGGAAAGGAATATGAGGATTCCGGCGAAGAGAATGAGGATGAGAATCCGGAGGAATAACGGCGCAGGATCAGAGCGGGGCTGCAAACCAGCCCCGTTTATATTGACTGTGATAAAAATCTGCGCCGTGGAATGGAGACAGGGATGAAATTTAGAATTCAACATGAAATAAGAGGGCGGATCCGGGTTCATATGATATGCGGCAGCATGACGTATGCGCAGGCGGATACGCTTTTGTATTATCTGAACGAACTTGACGGCGTAACAGGAGCGAAGGTATACGAACGGACGAAGGATGCGGTAATCTGTTATGCGGGCAGCCGGAACGCGCTGCTTCATGCGTTGCAGGTCTTTCGCTATGAAACGGCAAAGGTGCCGGAAGAATATCCGGAAGACTCGGGACGGCGTCTGAATGCGGAATATCAGGAGCGTCTGATCGGCAGGATCCTGCTTCGGATTCTGAAAAGGCTGTTTCTGCCATATACTGTCCGCTGCGCGCTGACAGCTCTGCAGTCTGTAAAGTATCTTTACAGAGGACTTTATACTTTGACAAAGAGAAGAATAGAGGTCCCGGTTCTGGATGCCGCGGCAATCGGAGTATCCGTGCTTCGAAGAGATTTTAATACGGCAGGTTCGGTTATGTTCCTGCTCGGTATCGGTGAGATTCTGGAGGAATGGACGCATAAGAAGTCCGTAGGAGATCTTGCGGGAGCGCTTTCCCTGAATGTCGGAAAAGTCTGGGTTATCCGGAACGGCTGTGAGGTAC
>DVNP01000048.1 GCA_018714285.1 Candidatus Caccomorpha excrementavium
AATCAGATAAAGCGGCAGAGAGAAATTCTGAGAACTCAGAAAAAAAGAGTGGTATTTTAACGGGAGTTGTGCTATACTGAACAATATCTGAGCAGAATTCTGCTCTGACGCGGAGTGTTTACCGAGACTTCTGAAAAGCGCGTCTTACCGGGCGCAGGATAAGGCGCGTTTTTCAGTTGTTTCGGCATCTCCGCGGAATTTCATTTCATAAAGGAGAATCAGAGATGTATAAAAGTTTTTCGATGGAGCTTGCCGGAAGAACTCTGACCGTGGATATCGGCAGGGTTGCGAAGCAGGCGAATGGCGCTGCGCTGATGCATTATGGTGATACGGTTGTTTTATCAACAGCAACCGCTTCGGAAAAGCCCAGGGAAGGAATTGATTTTTTCCCTTTAAGCGTGGAATATGAGGAGAAGCTGTATGCGGTAGGGAAGATTCCCGGTGGCTTTATCAAGAGGGAGGGGAAGGCAAGCGAGAACGCGGTTCTTACTTCCCGTGTCATTGACCGGCCGATGCGTCCCCTGTTCCCGAAGGATTACAGGAATGATGTTACGCTGAATAATCTTGTGCTGTGTGTGGATCAGGACTGCAGTCCCGAGCTGACCGCAATGCTTGGGTCCGCGATTGCGACAGCCATATCGGATATCCCGTTTGACGGACCGACGTCTTCGACGCAGGTCGGTCTGGTGGACGGAGAGCTGGTGTTCAACCCGACCAGCGCCCAGAGAGAGAAGTCCACGCTTGCCCTCACGGTCGCTTCCACGAGGGAGAAGGTTATTATGATTGAAGCAGGCGCCGCAGAGGTTCCGGAGGAGAAGATGATCGAGGCGATTTTCGCGGCGCATGATATGAATCAGAAGGTGATTGCGTTCATCGATACCATCGTTGCGGAGTGCGGCAAGCCGAAGCACGAATATGAGCATATTGATACGCCGGAGGATATGTATGAGGACATGGTATCCTTCATTACGCCGGAGGCCATGGAGGTGGCCGTATTTACGGATGAGAAGCAGGTCAGAGAGGCAAACATTCGTGAGATTAAGGACAGGCTTGCCGAGCGTTATAATGAGATGAACCCGGACTGGGTTCCGTTAATTGATGAAGCGGTCTATAAGTTCCAGAAGAAGACGGTGCGCAAGATGATCTTAAAGGATCACAAGCGTCCGGACGGAAGAGAGATTACGCAGATCAGACCTCTGGCCGCGGAGATTGATATTCTGCCAAGAACGCACGGGTCGGCAATGTTCACGAGAGGACAGACTCAGGTTTTGACCGTTACCACGCTTGGAGCGCTCGCGGAGACTCAGAGGCTGGACGGCATTGACGAGAACGAGACAAGCAAGAGATATATGCATCACTATAATTTCCCGTCGTATTCCGTGGGCGAGACGAAGCCTTCAAGAGGTCCGGGAAGAAGAGAGATCGGGCACGGCGCGTTAGCCGAGAGGGCTCTGGTTCCGGTTCTGCCGAGCGAGGAGGAATTCCCTTACGCGATTCGTACCGTATCCGAGGTGCTTGAGTCGAACGGATCCACATCGCAGGCGAGTATCTGCGCTTCGACTCTGTCGCTGATGGCAGCCGGCGTGCCGATTAAGAAGATGGTAGCGGGTATTTCTGTCGGTCTGGTTACGGGAGAGACAGATGACGATTATATTATCCTGACCGATATCCAGGGACTCGAAGATTTCTTCGGCGATATGGATTTCAAGGTCGGCGGAACGCATGACGGCATTACCGCGATTCAGATGGATATCAAGATTCACGGACTGACGCGCGAGATTATCGAGAAAGCAATTTACCGGACGAAGGAAGCAAGGGAATATATTCTTGACGAGATCATGGCTCCCTGCATCCCCGAGCCCCGTAAGGAAGTCAGCAGGTACGCGCCGAAGATTGTGCAGATTAAGATTGATCCGGCCAAGATCGGTGATGTTGTCGGGCAGAGGGGCAAGACCATTAACGCGATCATTGATCAGACAGGGGTTAAGATTGATATTACCGATGACGGCGCGGTCTCCGTATGCGGAACCGATATGGCCGCAATTGAGAAGGCGATTAATCTGATTAACATTATTGTGTCGGATTTTGAAGAAGGACAGATTCTCGAAGGAAAGGTTGTCAGCATCAAGGAGTTCGGCGCGTTCCTTGAGTTCGCGCCCGGCAAGGAGGGGCTGGTTCATATTTCAAAGATCTGCAAGCAGAGAATCGAGCATGTTGAGGATGTGCTGACGCTCGGACAGGTTGTCAAAGCAATGTGCCTCGGAAAGGATAAGCTCGGAAGAGTCAGCTTCAGCATCAAGGATGTGAAGCAGGTATTATAAGTGTGTATCAGAGCGCATATTGTGTGCCGCCCGCGAAAGCGGGCGGCATTGCTGTTACATGTCCGGTGTCATCTGACGCCGATCTCATTTAACAAAGCAACGGTAATACTCGCTGCAATCATTGAGGCTTTTGTACAGTTTTCTTCAAACTTATCAACACCGCTATGCGCTGCAGTGTCCGTAACACATCGTATTGCAATGAACGGTACGCGATTTACATAGCACACATGAGCGATACCTGCAGTTTCCATGTCTGCCGTCAAGGGCGCAAATTCGTTAATGATTTTTTGCCGCCCCTCATCAGCTATAAACGACTCTCCCGTTGCCATTCGGCCCCAAATTACTCTTCCGGCTGGTTTTATCCGGTTCACGGCGACTTTTGACAGTTCTATGAGTTCGCGATCTGCCGTAAAAAACACAGATTTCATCCACGGATGAAATTCTGTCAAAATATCCGGCGCAACATCATGGTAGCAGACTTCTGTGGAAATCACCGTATCAAATATTTCAAGGTCGGGGGCCATTCCTCCTGCTGTTCCCGAATTAATGATTATAGTTACGCCAAACACGTCTATCAGAAGTTGTGACGCTATGGCAGCATTCACTTTACATACCCCGGAAAATAAAGCAACAACTTCTGTGCCGTTGATTTGGCCGTTATAAAATTTCAGCATAGCTCTTTGTGTTATTTTACAGTTTTTTATTAAAGGCAAAAAGGGCGCAAATTCTTCGTCGCCCGCACATATAATACCAACTTTCATGGTTCCGCCTCCTAAAGCTTTCAATTTATTATTGGATTCCTTATTCTACCATAATTCCGAGAGAATGGAAATAGCCCGGTTCTGATTTGTAAGCAGTCTGTAAACGGCGACGAAGAAATGTAAAAAACATAATTGTACTTGACAGAGCCGACTGCCTGTCCTATACTCAGGTACGAAGATAATACAATTCTTAACGGGAGGTAATACATTGAAACTGGAAGCAAAAGAATTGCGCAAGACCTTCGGCGAAACCGAAATTCTGCACGGTATCTCATTTGAGGTGGAGAGCGGCCGCGCGCTCGGGCTTCTCGGAAGGAACGGAGCAGGCAAGACAACAACGATACGAATTCTGATGGATGTGTTTCATGCGAATTCAGGCGAAATCCTCCTTGACGGGAAGAAGTTTAAGCCTCGCAGCCATCAGATTGGCTATCTGCCGGAAGAGAGGGGACTCTATCCGAAGAAGACAGTGATAGAGCAGATGGTTTATCTTGCAAGGCTCCGCGGAATGAATCCGATCAGGGCAATGGAAAACGCGAGGCGCTGGCTTGCGAGGCTTGAGGTATCCGAGTATGAAACAAGGAAGCTTGAGACTCTCTCAAAAGGAAATCAGCAGAAGGTCCAGCTGGCGGCAACCTTGGTCTGCGATCCGGAGATCGTGATACTTGACGAGCCGTTTTCCGGATTGGATCCGGTTAATTCTCAGATTCTGAAGGATGTGGTGTCCGAGCTGATTGAGCAGAACAAGCTTGTGATTTTCTCCAGCCATCAGATGAATTATGTGGAAGAGTTCTGCGAGGGCATTGCGATAATTAATCATGGTGAAATTGTATTGTCCGGCGATTTGTCCGAAATTAAGAAGGAATTCGGAAGGGACTGCCTTACTCTGTCAGCGGAAAATTATACTCCTTCCGCTCTGGCCGAGGTCTGCAGGCAAAGCTGCGGATCCCTTTTTGAGGTACGTGATATTAAGAAGAGGTACCTTGTAATCAAATCTCTGCCCGGGGTCACAAAGAAGCAGATTATGAACGGCCTGTGCGCGACGGATATCGATATTGCGCATTTCGGAATTTATGAGCCTTCTTTGAATGATATCTTTGTTGCAAGCGCAGGGGATGAGGAGACGGGACAGGACGAGAAGAAAGAGGCGGCAGACGAGAAAGGAGCGGCAGTAAAATGAAATTCCTGACAGTATTTCAGTTTGAATTCGGCAATTATATTAAGAATAAGACATATATAATTACAACCTTTTTCCTCGGAATTGTTCTGGCCGCAATTTTATTTCTGCCGCGATTCTTTAATGTGTCGGATACATCCGGAACCGGTTCGGAAACCACGCAGGAGGAGATGTCCGGCGAATCCGGAAGCGCCGGCGTCAGTGACGGGGATACGGATTCCGGTGATGTTTCGGAAGCGCTGGCTATCTATGACGCGGCCGGCATATGGGGAGATCTCTCTTTCTTAAGAGCGGCTTATCCGGGAGTTGAGTGGATTGTATGTGAGAATACGCAGGATCTGGAAGCGTATGTAGAGAACGGTACAGCAGACGCGGGCTTTGTGATTAACGGGGAATTGTCCTATGACTGTTATCTGCTGAACCGCGGGCTTACGGACTCGGATTCTGAGGTTTTTTCCGCGGTTATGCTGCAGGCCTATCAGCAGAGACAGTATGAGGAGGCAGGAATTGATTACAATAAGGTGATGGAAATTAATTCCGCCGTTGTGGAATCGCAGGAGATTATTCTCGGCAAGGATACGTTGAGCAATTACTGGTATTGCTATATGCTGGTAATCGTAATCTTTATGATGATTATTTTATATGGAACCATGATTGCGACTTCGGTTACAACCGAGAAGAGCAACCGTTCCATTGAGGTGCTTGTGACAAGCGTGGATTCGAGCGTCCTGCTTTTCGGCAAGGTTATCGCAGGGGCGGTTGCGGGAGCGCTTCAGATGGTTATCGTACTGGGACTGGCGCTGTGTTCTTATCAGATTAACCGGAACGTATGGGGCGGTATGCTTGATATGCTTTTGGATATACCGGGAGAGGTGCTTGCGACATTCGCGTTCTTCGGAATCGGCGGTTATCTGTTTTATGCGTTTTTATACGGCGCGATGGGAGCCCTGGTGTCAAAGACAGAGGATATTAATAAGAGCTCGGGCGGGGTTCAGCTTGCGATTATGATTGTGTATTTTATTGTGCTGGCGCAGTTGGGCAATCCGGACGGTATGCTGATGAAGGTTGCTTCCTTCCTGCCGGTATCTTCTTACAGCGCCATGTTCATACGGGTCGCGATGGGCAGTGTGAGCATGTGGGAGGTTATTGTATCGGGCGTAATATTAATTGCATCGATTATCGGAGTCGGATTCCTTGCGGCCGGAATTTACCGGATGGGAACCTTACGGTACGGAAATCCGATTAAGTTTACGAAGGCGCTGAAGGCATTTCGTGAAAAGTAAGAGAAGGATCTGA
>DVNP01000049.1 GCA_018714285.1 Candidatus Caccomorpha excrementavium
TGGTATGTTACGACGAGCAGATCGGCAGCTGGGATAGCGATGTTCTGATTCATAATTGTATACAGATGCTGCGCAATCTCGCGGCTGACGGCAAGGAGATTTTCTTCGCAAAAGCCTTCAAGCATCGCAAAGACCCTGGATTCCTCTTCATAGAAAGAACAGCGCTTCAGATCGTCTCCCGAGGCGATCCGGAAGATGTGCTCCCTGAGAAAATCATTCAGCCCGGGACTGGTTTCCAGAAGCGCGTCGGAGAGTACCGGCACTCCCGCATAGGAATCCAGAATATGCAGTACGGCGTTCCTTATTATAATATCATCTTTTTCCATTCATCCGGTTCCTTTCTTTTGAATTTCTACTTGTCAGTATAACAGATACGAAACCATTTGCAAAGAAATATTCATTCTTCACATTGCATCAGAAGCTTATCGGCATCTACGTCGACGAGAATAATATCGTCTCCAATCTGCCGGACGCATTTCCAGGGAATGATGTACTCCTGATCTCTTCCAAGAATTCCCCATATTTTGCAGGGACCGGGGATGATCAGGCTGATAACCGAAGCGTTGCAGATATCGATTCCCACATCGCAGACGAATCCCAGCCGTTCACAATTACGGCAGTTAATCACTTCTTTTTGCTTGAGCTCGCTAAATCTCATAACAGGTCTCCGGTATATGGCATTCTGTACCATTATATGCAAAAACAGGAAGAGAAGAGCTTGACCCGCATCAGAGGATTTACTATAATGGAAAGAAAAGAGACAGACAGGAATGGGAGGAGAGCATATGAAGTGCCCTTATTGCGGAAAAGATAATACAAGAGTGATTGATTCCAGGCCTGCGGATGATAACAGCTCCATTCGCAGAAGAAGACAGTGTGACGAATGCGGCAAGCGGTTTACGACCTATGAGAAGGTGGAGTCGATTCCTCTTGTTGTTATTAAAAAGGATAATAACAGGGAGCCTTATGACAGGGCGAAAATTGAAGCGGGAGTATTCCGTTCCTGCCATAAAAGGCCGATTTCACCGGCTCAGATGATCCGTCTGGTGGATGAGGTTGAGGCGGATATTTTTTCGGGAGAAGCCAGAGAAGTCAAAAGCAGCGTGATTGGAGAGCTGGTGATGGAGAAGCTGAAGGAGCTGGATACGGTAGCTTATGTACGGTTTGCTTCCGTGTACAGAGAGTTCAAGGATGCGAATACCTTTATGGAGGAGCTTAAGCGGATTATTCTTGAAGGAGAACAGAAAGAAAAGGATTGACCGGATCCGGCTCTCCTGCTATACTAAGATACAATACTACGAATTCCCTTCCCTGCCGGAGACGGGAAAGGAGAATTATGTTCAGCAAAGCATACGGAGCGGCCGTAACGGGAATTGAAGCCTCTGTTGTGAGGGCGGAGGCGGATGTAAGCGACGGCCTGCCCGCGTTTGAAATGGTCGGATATCTTGCTTCCGAAGTTCGGGAGACAAGGGAGCGGGTCCGCATCGCGTTAAAGAATTCCGGCTGGCGTCTGCCGCCGAAGAAAATCACAGTAAATCTGTCCCCTGCCGATCTGCGCAAGGAAGGAACCGCGTATGATCTGGCTGTCGCAGCGGCAGTGCTTGCCGCATTCGGAATGATTCCGGGAACGCTGCTTCAATCCGTTCTGTTTGCGGGAGAATTAAGCCTGAACGGAACGGTGAATCCGGTAAGAGGAATCCTGCCCATCGTCTGCGAGGCGAAGCGGCAGGGCTTTTTGCTGTGCCTGATTCCCGAAGCGAACGCGGCGGAAGGGGCGCTTGTATCCGGAATTGAGGTGGCCGGAATCCGAACGTTAAGGGAAATGATATCCATCTTAAAAGGCGAGGATTACCGGGCTGTCCGGCCGGATACCGGATTGGCGCCGGAAGGCGGGGCTGCGCCCGGACTGTCCCCCGGGAAGAAGTCTGACGCGCTGGATTTCGCGGATATCAACGGACAGCAGGCGGCGAAGAGGGCTGCCGAGATTGCGGCCGCAGGAATGCACAACCTGCTGCTCGTCGGTCCTCCGGGCACCGGCAAGACAATGCTCGCAAGCCGTATTCCGACGATCCTGCCGGGGCTTAATCCAGAAGAGAGTCTTGAAATTACCAAGATATACAGCGTGGCCGGACGTCTGAAGGAAGGAAAGCCGATGATTACGGACAGGCCGTTCCTTTCGCCTCATCATACCATTACGGCCGCGGCTATGGCCGGAGGAGGGAAGAGGCCGCTGCCGGGGATTATCAGCCTTGCGCATAAGGGGGTTCTGTTCCTGGACGAGCTGCCGGAATTCAGGCGGGAAGCCCTGGAGCTGCTGCGTCAGCCGATGGAAGAGAATCAGGTGACAATCGCCAGGCTGCACGGGATATGCCGGTATCCGGCTGATTTTTTGCTGCTTGCCGCCATGAATCCCTGTCCGTGCGGGTATTATCCGGATCGGACAAGGTGCGGCTGTACCCTGCGTCAGGTAACGAAATATCTGGGAAGAATCAGCGGGCCGCTTCTTGATCGAATCGATCTGAGCGTCGAGATGCCGCAGCCGGATTACCGGGAACTGACAGCCGATATCAGCGGGAACGAATCCTCGGCCGCGATTCGGGAGCGTGTGGAGAGCGCGCGCAGGATACAGGCCGAACGGTTCCGGAATGATGCGATCCGGTTTAATTCTCAGATGAACGCCGGACTGCTGGCGAAATACTGCAGTCTGGGGCAGAAGGAGAAGGAGCTGGCGGAGAGGGCCTTTACGCGGTTCGGACTGAGTATGCGGGCATATCACCGGCTCCTGAAGACGGCGCGGACCATTGCCGATCTGGACGGTTCAGAGGAAATACGAATCCGGCATATCAGTGAGGCGCTGTGCTTTCGCGTTATGGATGAGGCACGTCTGAGGGAGGAAGAGAATTGCTGAGTAGACAGGAATATTGGCTGTGGTTCTGTAATATAGAAGAATTAAACAGTCCAAAGAGGGAGGAGCTGCTGCGTATCTTCGGATCTCCGGAGGCAGTGTTTGAGGCCGGAGAGGCAGAGCTTACGCAGGCAGGTCTTACAGCGCGTCAGAAAAACGGGATCCGCAAGGCAGGAAGAGAGGAGTCCGTGAAGGAGCTTTCAGAGCTTCTTATCAAAAAGGAAATCCGATTTATCAGCAGGGAGGAGGAAGAATATCCGAAGAGGCTGCGTCATATCTATCATCCGCCGTGCGGCCTGTTTGTTAGGGGGAGGCTCCCCAAGGAGGAGGCTCCCGCGATCGGAATTGTAGGGGCAAGGGCATGCAGCGTATACGGACGGGAGATAGCGCAGTATTTTGCGGCAGAGCTATCGAAACGGGGATTTTCCGTTATCAGCGGTCTTGCGGCGGGAATCGACGCGGCCGCGCATACGGGGGCGCTTAAGGCAGGTGGATATACGGCGGCCGTCCTTGGCTGCGGAACGGACCAGTGTTATCCCCAGGAGAATCTGAGCCTGTATCTGAAGCTTGGGGAGACGGGAGGCCTGCTCTCGGAGTATCCGCCCGGAGTACCTCCATACCGGGCAAATTTTCCGGCGCGCAACCGGATTATAGCAGGTCTGTCAGACGGAATTATGGTAGCGGAGGCAAGAGAGCGCAGCGGTTCTCTGATTACGGCCTCCCTGGCTCTGGAGGAGGGTAAGGATATCTTTTCGGTTCCCGGAAGGCTGGGGGATGCGTTAAGCGAGGGCTGCAACCGGCTGATTCAGGAAGGCGCAGCGCTTGTCATGACGCCGGAGGATATTGTGCAGGAATATGACAGATTTTTTCGGGAAAAACAGACTACACACGGCGGCGATGAAAAATTTTATAATAATTTACTTGAAACGAGGGAAAAAATAGTGTATGCTAATTTGAGTTTGATGCCAAAGCATATTGACGCGCTGGCAAAGGAATGTAAGATATCCTTTTCGGAGCTGACACAGCTTCTGCTTTGTCTGGAGCTGAAGGGCTATGCCAGACAGGTCTCGGCCAACTGCTATGCGGCCTGTCCGGATAAGCTGCTGTCGCGCGGATAAGCGCTGCGGCTGTTATATTGGAAGGATAGAACACAAGGGGATTGATTGGATGGCAAAATATTTAGTAATTGTAGAATCGCCCGCCAAGGCAAAGACGATAAAGAAATTTCTGGGCGCGAATTATGAGGTTGCCGCATCGAATGGACATGTCAGGGATCTTCCCAAGAGTCAGCTTGGAATCGATGTGGAGCATGGTTATGAGCCCAAGTATATTACAATACGCGGGAAGGGGGATATTCTTGCAAAGCTGCGCAAGGAAGCGAAGAGGGCGGATAAGGTTTATCTGGCAACGGACCCTGACCGCGAAGGGGAAGCAATATCCTGGCACCTGAAGAATACATTGAAGCTGGACGATAAGAATACGAGCCGCATTACCTTTAATGAGATAACAAAGAACGCGGTGAAGAATTCCATTAAGCAGGCCAGGAGCATCGATATGAATCTGGTGGACTCTCAGCAGGCAAGACGGATGCTGGACCGGATGGTCGGGTACCGCATCAGTCCGCTTTTATGGGCCAAGGTAAAGAGAGGCTTAAGCGCGGGGCGGGTTCAGTCCGTTGCGCTGCGTATTATCTGTGACCGCGAGGAGGAGATTAACGCGTTCGTTCCCCAGGAATACTGGAGCTTGGACGCAGAATTCTCGGTGAAGGGACAGAAGAAGCCTCTGGTCGCGAAGTTCTACGGGGACACCAAAAAGAAGATCACAATCTCCTCCGCCCAGGAGATGGAGACAATTGTGAAGGCGCTGGACGGAGCCAGATTTCAGGTAACGGAGCTTAAGGCCGGGGAGCGCAGGAAGAA
>DVNP01000050.1 GCA_018714285.1 Candidatus Caccomorpha excrementavium
GAATCTTGTCAGGTGCATTTTTCATATGCAAAAATGGCCGGCTGCTGTCGGCAGAGGTACACAATGATTATTTTGACAGGAGGTTTGATATGGAACAGATGAAGTGGAAAGAGTTGTTTATGAAATACAAAGTTCAAATCGGAGTTGTTGTAGCGGTAATCCTTGTGGTAGCTGTGGCGGCGCTGGCAGGAGGCGGAAGCGCGGCGAACCAGGAAAGTACGGCTGAGGAAGCGGCGCAGGGCAGCGACGCGGAGACGACAGAAGACACAGCGGAAGCCGTGGAAGAAGAGCCGAATGAGCTGGAGGAGAATACTCATGCCTCTATTGAGCGTCTGATCGAGAGATACTGCGAATATATGGCGAGCGGAGATGTGGATTCTCTGGAAGCGATTGTAGACGTGCTGACGGATGAGGATAAGGCAAGCATACAGAGCCGCTCGGCGTTTATAGAAGCTTATGAGAATGTGACTTCTTACACAAAAGACGGTCCGGTGGAAGACTCCTATATTGTATTTGTATGTTATGACATGAAGCTGATTAATATCGAAACCAGCGCGCCGGATATTATCTGCCTGTATGTCGGCCCGAAGGATGAGAGCGGAAACCGCCTGATCCATTATGGAGATATTGATGAAAGCATGCAGGAATATGTGGCGGAGCTGGAGCAGGATCCGGATGTGCAGGCGCTTTACGACGATGTCCGAACCAGATACCAGCAGGCACAGGAACAGGATCCTACGCTGGCGGAATTTATTCAGAGAATCAGCGGAGAGCTGACGGAAGAATCAGCTGAGAGTCAGGAGACAACAGAGACAACGGAGACGGAAGAGACAGAGGAACCGGCTGAGGAGACTGCGGATACCGCCGAGGCAGGAGAAACCGCAGAATCTGCAGAAACGGCGGAGGAAACCGGTGAAGGAACAGTTCTGAACCGTCAGACACGAGTCGCGGAAAGCGTCAACATGCGTGCGGAAGCGTCAACGGATTCCGAGAGGCTGGCACTGATCTATCAGGGAGAGACTGTAACACAGATCCAGGCTTACGACAATGGCTGGAGCCAGATTGAATATAATGGGGTAACCGGATATGTTATGACCGAATATCTGGAAGGCAGTTCCGCTTCGGCGGATACCTCCGGGGAGGAACAGAGCGCCGGAACATCTTCCGAAAGCCGTCAGACAAGGGTGACGGAAAGTGTCAACATGCGCGGGGAGGCCTCAACAGATTCCGAGAGACTGGCGTTGATTTATCCGGGAGAGACTGTTACACAGATTCAGTCGTATGACAATGGCTGGAGCCAGATCGAGTATAATGGGATGACCGGATATATTCTGACAGAATACCTGGAATAGAAAAGTAAAAAGCTCCATACCCTAGTAGCAACTACCAGGGAAAGGAGCTTTTTTATGTTATCAGGAGCAGACAGAGCCGTTTTAGATGAGAGTTTTCGAAACGCGCAGATGGGCCGGGAAGCGATCAACGCAGTGATCGGGAAGGTAGAGGATGATGATCTGGCATTAGATCTGAATCGACAGGCCTGCAAATTTGTGCAGCTGGAAGAGAAGCTGCAGAAGGAGTATCAGAAAGCAAAAGAGACGCCTCCGGAGGAAAAACTGCTTAACCGTACTATGTTGTGGGGAGGCATTCAGATGAATACGCTGCTGAATGCAAGTACAGAGCATCTGGCAGAACTCATGATCCAGGGAAATACCAGAGGAATTACAGATTTAATGAAGGTTGTGAAATCGAATAAAAGCGTTCAGAAAGAATATTATGAACTGGCGCAGGAACTGATGGATTTTGAAGAAAAAAATATCGAAAAATTGAAGGCTTATTTGAAATAAGGCATGTTTTGCATTGACCGTGCCTGTCGGGAAACGACCGGCCGGCGCGGCAATGGATTATTTACTTCTCTTGGCAAATTTGATAAGATGGTGAGGGAGGAAAACAGATATGATTCGTTTAAATAAATATATGAGTGAGGCAGGGGTCTGCTCCCGCAGGGAAGCGGACCGTTTGATCCTGCAGGGCCGCGTTCTGGTGGACGGGAAAACTGCACAGACCGGAATGCAGATTCAGGAAGGTCAGAAAGTGGAACTGGACGGAAAGCCCGTCGTGAAGAAAAAAAAGGAGCGGATTACTTTAATTGCAGTCAACAAACCTCGCGGGATCGTCTGTTCGGAGGTCAGCCAGGGCGGCGATCAGAATATTATAGAGTTTCTGGGATATCCCAGAAGGATTACATATGCAGGCAGACTTGACAAGGATTCGGAAGGGCTGCTTCTGATGACGGATGATGGCGATCTGATCAATCAGATGATGCGGGGAGCGAATCTTCATGAAAAAGAATATGAAGTCATGGTAGACAGGCCGTTTAATGAACGGTTCCTGAAGGATCTGGAAGCGGGGGTGTATCTGAAAGAATTGGACGTGACCACCCGTCCGTGCAGAGCGGAGAGAATAGGAAAGCGCAGATTCCGGATTATTCTGACTCAGGGGCTGAACCGCCAGATCCGCCGGATGTGCAAAGAACTGGGGTATCATGTACAGGAACTGAAGCGGGTACGGATTATGAACATTCGCCTGGGACATCTTAAGACCGGCGGGTGGAGGAATGTAACGGACCAGGAACTGGAAGAACTGCTGGAATTGCTGCAGACAGACAATACAGAGACGGAGGACTGACAGAATGGATAAACTGGCACGCATACGGGAGCTGACCGCCCTTTTGGGTAAAGCGTCCAAGGCGTATTATCAGGAAGACAGGGAGATCATGAGTAATTATGACTATGACCGTCTCTATGATGAACTGGCGGCACTGGAACAGGAGACAGGGGTAGTGCTGGCCGGGAGCCCTACAGCGGAAGTGGGATATGAAGCGGTGGACGAGCTTCCCAAGGAACGACATGAGAGTCCGATGCTTTCCCTGGATAAAACCAAGGACGTGGCGGCACTGGCGGATTTTGCCGGAGACCATGAGGTGCTTATGTCTTGGAAACTGGACGGCCTGACAGTGGTACTGACTTATAACCAGGGAGAACTTAAGAAAGCCGTTACCAGGGGAAACGGAGAAATCGG